>JASIEN010000669.1 GCA_030045935.1 Candidatus Sulfotelmatobacter sp. | reverse complement strand
GGCGAAGCCAGTGTCTTGTAGAACCGGCGAAACTCTGCACGACGAAGGCAGCGGGGCGCGCTCCAGTGTACCGAACTATCTGCGCGGAGCGATGACGGCTAGCCTCGCCGCCGGTTCAAGCTGCTTTTTGTTCATGGTGCAACGTCAAACCGATCCAGCCACGATGCCGATCGACGACTCGACGGTTCTCTGGAGCGAAGAGCTTTCGCCCTTCGTCGAGGTTGCGTCGATTACGATTCCGCCACAGCGCTTCGACAGTCCAGAGCAGCAGACTTTCTGCGAGAACCTTTCGTTTACACCGTGGCACACATTGCCCGTGCATAAGCCCCTCGGCACTATTAATCGCATTCGCCGCGTGGTGTACGATGCAACCTCGTCGCTGCGCCATCGCTTGAACGGTGTCCCGCGCCGCGAACCGAGCGGTAACGAGCATTTTCCAGGGAGCCCCACATGGTAAAAGCCTTCACATTCGCGACGATCGCGTTCCTGCTGGTTTCCGCCGTTATTTGCGGCGTTGCCGAATCAACTGCAGTGTCCGGTCCGATCATTCGCCTCCAGCAAGGCTGGGACAACGCGCAGGAGCAGATTTTCTACCACACGCCGCAGGGAACAGTCATCCTGCCGGCGAGCTGGCTCGCGGCGCTGCAATCGCCGGACGGCCAACCGTTCATGGATCCTGATCACATGCGGCGTCTGGGTTTCATCGCCGATGATCGGTCGACGGCCAATCCCTACGCATGGCCAATCGGTTTCGCGATCAACCCGGCCAAAGATACGGGCGGCGTCGAGACAGTTGGTCTGACGTGCGCCGCGTGCCACACGGGCGAAATCAGCTATCGCGGAAAGACTTTGCGGGTCGATGGCGGACAGGCGCACATTGACCTCGACGGTTTCAAGAAGGCGATCAACGAAGCGATCCTCGCGACGGGCGGCACGGCGGCGCGACGGGAAGCCTTCGGGCAACGAGCCGTGCAATTGGGGTTTCCCGCCGACCGTATTGGGCCTGAATTCGACGCGCGTTACCGGGCCGTTCTCGATGGAACCCCCGAGCGCGAACGCACCGCCGCCGGTATGACGTTCGCTGGACCGGGGCGCAATGACGCGCTGGCCGTCATCGCCAGAGTCCTGTTCAATTACGCCCTGGGCGTTCCGGCCAACACGAATCGGGCGACCGCGCCGGTCGACTTTCCCTATCTCTGGAACATCTGGAACCTGAACTGGGTCCAGTACAACGGCTCAATAAGGCAGCCGATGAGCCGCAACATCGGAGAGGCGCTCGGCGTCGGAGCAATCACACATTTTATTGACCCCGGCACAGGAGCCTTGTCCGCTGAGCCCGAACGGTGGCAGACGTCGATTCCCGTGCGCAATCTCAACGCGCTCGAGACGCTGCTCGAATCGCTCAAACCGCCGCGCTGGCCGGAGGCAGTCCTCGGCCGGATCGATGGCGTCAAAGCCAGGCGCGGCGCGCAGCTTTTCTCGCAGAACTGCGCGGGATGCCACGGTATCCGCGCCCTCGCAGGGTCGAAGTCCGAGGAATGGAGTGTCAAGGTTCTTCCACTCACGGTAATCGCAACTGATCCAATGCAGGCAACGAACTTTCGGACCACCACCTACGACGGAACCAAGCTTGGCCTATCGAACCACACCGATGCCGCAACCGGTCTGCGTGTGGTGACTGATGCGGTCCGCATGCAGGCCTATCGTGACGCACAGATCCCGGCCGCGCAGTGGGGAACCTTTGACGGGTTCGACCGCTCCAACATCATCACGTCGCCCTGCGGCTATAAGGCACGACCGCTTGTCGGAGTCTGGGCGACGCCGCCGTTCCTGCACAACGGGTCGGTGCCGAATGTTTTTGCCCTCCTGAGCGAATCGCGGCCTGAAAAGTTCCTGTTCGGAAGCACCGAATACGATCCAGACAAACTCGGCCTCTCGCAAGCCGCTGCGCCCGACACAGTCACCTTTGATACAACGGTTGTCGGCAACAGCAACGCAGGTCATTGGTTTACGGACGACAAGACCCGCCCAGGGCGCATCGGTCGGCGCCTCACCGATGACGAGCGCTATGATCTGATCGAGTACCTCAAGGCAGCAACCTACGCTGACTATCCACGTACGGTCGTCAACAGCCCAGACCCGGAGCCTTGCGTCACACAATCGGTGACAACAGCGGGTGTCCAGAGCGCCACTTTCAACCCGAGCGTTGTGCCCTGATACAATCCGCTGGCCGGGCGCGAACTGTATTCTCAGACATATGTCGATTGTGCTTGGATTCGATGTCTATGGAACGCTAGTAGACCCCCTTGGGCTCGAACGGGAAATGGAACCGCTGTTCGGAGATCGAAGGAAAGCCGCGTGTGCTACATGGCGTCAAAAACAGTTGGAATATTCCTTCCGGCGAGGACTCATGCGCTGCTACGAGGACTTTGATGCTTGTACTCGCAGAGCATTATTGTTTGCAGCCAAAACCTTCAAGGTCGATTTGCCCGATAGCGCAAAGAGGCAACTTCTTGCTGATTACCTGAGCCTGCCGGCATTCCCCGATGTCGTTCCTGCGTTGGAGACCCTGAAGGCATCCGGCTGCAAGTTGCTTGCGTTCTCGAACGGTATCGAACGCAGCCTACGAACACTTCTGGGCAATGCTGGGGTGCTGTCCTTTTTTGAGGGGGTGGTCAGCGTTGACGACATCAAAACGTTTAAACCCAATCCAGACGTATACGCCTATCTCACAAGCCGGGGCGGTCATTCCCGCGGGGAAACGTGGCTCGTTTCCGCCAACCCGTTCGACGTGATAGGCGCGAAGGCTGCACACCTGCGGAGTGCATGGGTTCGACGCGATTCCGAGGCGGTATTTGATCCTTGGGAGTTCGAGCCAGACATTGTGGTCAGCGATCTGAAGGGACTCGCCAGTGAGTTGCGATCGTGGACCAGCCCTTGATCGTTTTCCTGGTTAACTGCCGTTATCTTCCCCGGATTGCTTTTGTTGCTGATGTTCGTCACTGGCAATTTGTTCAGGCTCCGCAAGGCGGCAAATGAAGTGGTGCAATCTGCTCATAAGGTATTCGCGGTTTGTCGTTCATTTCTACCTCTGGGGGCATTTACCTTCCGACGCGTGGTAAGTGGCAGAGAGGGGCAAATGTCGCTTACCAAAGAAGCGGGATGAGCCGAAAGCGTGTGTGCAGGCAGTAGTCTGCGTAGCCGGGCAATTCTTGGCGTAGAACCTTCTCCTCGTTGAGGAGCCGGAAAATAATTAGCGGGATGAGGAGAACAAACACGGGTAAGGCAAAGTACGAGCCGAGTGCGAGCGGCGTGAATAACAACCATATCGTCGCACCTAAATACATAGGATGGCGCACGATGCCATAGGGTCCGGTGGAAATCACCCTCTGTCCAGACTCGACTCGGATAGTACTGGCCGCGAAACTGTTGCTCTTCAATGTCCAAAAGATCAGCAGGCAGCCGCCGAGAACGAATGCTTGCGCAGCCGCCGTCAGCCAGAAGGGGGTGTGCGACCAGCCAAACCGATGGTCGAGGCCGGGGAGCGGGAAAGCGATCAGCATAGTTGCCGGGACGAGCTTCATGATAAGCTTCTGTTCGTGGACCGTTTCCTGCTTCCACCCGCCTCTCAGCCTGCGCTCGATTAATTGTGGATCGTGCTTATAGAAGTAGCCAATAGCGGAGACAGCGAAGGCAAACATAATTACGAAGTAGACCCAGCCCTGCCAAAACCTGAAGGAGCCAGCGGGAAGGAATAGAAAACACCCCCAGATAACTGGCATAAATAAGAAGCGGAGGATCAATCTCGATTTGAGAGTCATCGGAGAACTCCCGTGGTTCGATCAGCGTTCGACCCGCGCTAATTGTCGCGCCCGGGCAACGGGCGGGCAGTGATGGCAGTCACCTGAATCGGTGCCGGGTTGGTTGTAGGCTCATTAAGCGGACTCGCACGCCATCACCCAATGTATCGAAGGCGCTCTACGATTGGTGTGTGCGAGACCGATGTACAGGGTATGCCGCGCTGAGGCAGCCGACCATCACCGCAACCATGAAGCACAACAACTCCGTCGGCCACTTGAGTTTTAGAAGCATCTGAAAACCTTCGCCGCCAGCGGTATGCACTAGAAGAAAAACAAAGGCGAACGCGGCGATCGACCGACCGCAACGCCCATCCCACGATGCAGAGCACAATCGACTCGCGCGACGAGGTTATTGCCTTCGAGTTCGCGACTGGCAAATGCTTGGG
>JASIEN010000668.1 GCA_030045935.1 Candidatus Sulfotelmatobacter sp. | reverse complement strand
CGACCACCCGACTTCACCCCGATGCCCCACGTTCTCACCCGTAGACTCCCGGCTTTCAGCCGGGGGCGGCGAAGCCACGAGCGAGGGATCTCAGGTGCGGTGAAATTTGCGCTAAGCGCAAATGCGCCGACATCGCTCAGCACCAGGTTGACATCGTACCTGCCCGTACATAGAGTCCTTAACACGCTTTTGCATTGCGGTTGTAGCCGCGCAAATCTTTCATCTGGAGGAGCGAGTCATGACACATCCTGAAAGAGTAATTTGCATTACGCTAACGATATTCTGTGCGATGGCAGCGCTGGGCCAGGCAACGCCAGCGACCTCGTATGGCATTCCCTACGGAGCGGCCATCACTCTGGAGAACGCGAAGAAAGCAGCAACCGCCGCGGCCGGAGAGGCGCGCAAGAATGGCTGGAACATGGCGATTGCCATCGTCGATCCCGACGGCACCCTGGTTTATTACGAGAAGATGGACAATACGCAACTCGGAAGCGCTAAAGTGGCCGTCGACAAGGCGCGATCTGCCGCATTATTCAAGCGTCCAACGAAAGTTTTTCAGGACCGAGTAAGCTCAGGAGGAGTCAATCTGCTCGCCCTCGAAGGAGCCGTCCCGGTCGAAGGCGGAATCCCGCTCGTGATTGAAGGACACATTGTCGGCGCGATCGGTGTCTCAGGTGATGCCAGCGAGCACGATGCGATCTGCGCACAGGCCGGAGTCGACGCGGTCAAACAACCGTGACGCTGCCCTGATGACGGATTTTTTAGCGGGAGTCTGAAACCGCTGTCAGGCTTGGAGTAGAGGGTGATGTGGTTCCTGCGGGATTGTGCTTCGAGGTCGTCTTTGTGTTTGCTTTCGAGCTGGCACCCGCGGGCCCAGCTTTCTTCGTTGCGGCCTGAGCACCATCCTTCTGCGCCAGCTTTTTCTTATTAAAGTCGCGCACAATGCGCGCCACGTAGGCCCTTGTCTCGTAATAAGGAGGCACGCCCCCGTAGCGCTCAACCCGTTCAGGGCCTGCGTTGTAAGCAGCCAGGGCTTTAATAAGATCGAAGTCGTAGCGCTCCAGCAGTTCACGCAGGTAACGGCTGCCGCCTTCGACGTTGGCTTTCGCATCGAACGCGTTCTGCACACCAAGTTCTGACGCAGTTTGCGGCATCAGTTGCATCAGTCCTTGCGCGCCTTTCGGCGAAACCGCCCGCACATTGAAGCCGCTTTCCGCGCGGATCACGCTGTTCACCAGATCGGGATCGAGCTTGTAGATTTCGCTGGCCGCGTTCACCAGTTCAGCAAGATCCAGTGGCTGACTGACAGTTCTGGCTGAAGAATTACCGCGAGATACCGGGTTAGCGCTCGCCGTTGTGGGCGAGGCTTCCGGGGCCAGAGTTTCGAAATGGTCGATCTGGTCGGTGGGAACGTCGACAAAGCTGGAATTTTCTCCATCGAGATAAAGCCGCGTGATGGTCCCGATGACTTTGCGCCGCTCGTGGCGGATGGAAAATCCATTGTGCAGCACGGCGAGATCCGTCGCAGAGCTGGTGAGCAGCGCCGACAGCACGAACAATGCTGTGCAGGCAAGGATTTGGATTCGGGACTTCATGTTGAAAGCGCGATACCCATGCCTTCAGAGCCAAACTTATTCAACGCTTCGCTCAATCGCAGCGCGGGTGAACGGCACCCTTCTCAAGACCTCTGTCACAGAGGCAGCAACCCCGCATGAGTTATTCCCCAAAGTCACATTCCATCCGCGGTTGCGCAGTTCTTCGCATGCATTTCCCATGATAACTGGATGACCGGCGAACTCAAGCATTTCCACATCATTGTGATTGTCACCGATGGCCATGACCTGCTCGCGGCGAAAACCGCGGTAATTGGCCCATCGTTCGAGAGCATGGCCTTTCGAGCAGCCTGCATTCAATACGTCGATCATAGAAAGATCGCGCTCAGGATATTCGGTGCGCAGCACGGTGATGCGGTTGTCCAACCCGCTGCTCTCGAGCACCTGCAAGGCCTCACTCATGCGCACCATCGAGCCACAGAACATGGTCTGAATCGGATCTGTCGTTATTGATTTCTCAATGGGCACGACAAAGTCGATGTAGGGCATGTTCTTCTGCAGCCAGCGCTGAATGCTGGCATTCAGATCGTCCATATGCTCGATGACGATCGCGCCTTTTGTTTCCTTGTCAAAAGTAAGAACGGTATGGCCCCGGAAAGCTTGCATCGCTCCGCAGAGTTCGCGGCAGACGTCTCGCGGCATCAGATCGCGATGGAAGGTTTCGCCTGACAGGGACCTTGTGACGGCCCCGTTAGAGCTGATTAGCCATAGATCAAACCCAAGCTGCTGCGCAATGGGCAAGGCGAAAGTATGACGGCGGCCGGTAACGAGGACGATTTCGATTGCGGCTGCATGGGCGCGGCGCAGGGCTGCGAGATCGTCATCTGAAATTTTGAATTCAGGATTCAGCAGTGTGCCGTCGATATCGGTCGCAATCAGGCGGATGTCGGAAAGTGGACGTGGAACTTCGACCCGGTTCCCTCCCTCGGCAGTCTGGCCGGGGCTGTTTCCTTCGAATGTCATTCATTCTTATTGTTACACAGCCCTCAGGCCTAATCGCTGGTTCGAAGGAACCAATTTGAGCCGCGGAGCGGCGGTGGAATGCAGCCCACGGCGCAAGCCGTGGGCAGGAAAGTTTGAAACAATCAAGCCCCGAAGGGGCGGAATAGAATTCCTACCCCAGGGGTTGAAAGAAGGGGTTATTGATGATCTCTCGCAATCGTCTCCTGCCACGTTTTGGTCTTGACGATGGCGCCGTCCTTCAGCAACTCGCGCGTGTACTTGTAATAAAAATTTTTCTGATCAGTCGTGACCAGCAGATGCCCTCGCCAGGTCAGAGTCCGGCTTTTCAATGTAAAAATGCTCTCTGCGTCGCCGCGCACTGAACATGTCTCGGGATGCTCATCGTCCGCGTCATAAGTCAGATTCTCGTAATCGTCTTCCGTTCCCCAGGGAAACGTGCTCGCATCTTTTCCTTTCCAGTGAACAGTGGTCTTGCGGCGAGCTTCATCTCGTTCAACCGTCCATTCGCCGGGCCAGGGGAATCCTACGGTCTTGATATCACTCCGTTCCTCCGACGGTTCAGGAGGCGAGAATGGCGGCGCCGCCTTTCCAATTAACGGCACGACCGGCAGGCTAAGGCTGGAACCGTCCGGGCCGCCGAGGTCGAGCATGGTCGTCATTTTGTAAGGAGTCGGCAGCATCATCGGCCAAAGGGCATTCGAGATTGCCACGCGAATGCGGTGCCCCTTGGGAAACACCCACGAAGTCAGATGCATAAGTATGCTGAGCCGATAAGTCTCGCCCGGCGTCAAATCTTCCGGCTCGCTCATTGAGTCGCGCTGTGCGCCGTTGATGCCAGCCCCGGTAATCTGCGTCACCGTCCCATCAGGAGCCAGATCGGATAATCGAACAATCCAGTCCGCCAGCGGCGCTGTCGCCGAGACATGCAGCGTGGTGTATGGCTGACCCAGAATGGCCACGTCCTCCTTCAGCGGCGCGGAGTCATACACGAGACTGAACGCATCCACCGGCCGCACGTCATTCAACAACTCGCCCCACCAGAATCCCGCCTCCACGCCAATCGAGGGAACGTATTTCAGTTCGTGTCTGGTAATTGGTGGTGATGAGGAGGCGAGTGTGTGATCCGGTTGAAAATAGAGCTGCCTACCTTCACTCTTCGGCGGCCACTCATCTTCTCGCCTCCATTCCCCGGGAACATTTTCGAGACTCGGGTCCGGTGGGTGCCAGTGTTGCATATAAACAACCAGGCGCGGATCGTGCTCGACGCCCGTGTCGCGTCCCTTCAGCCAATGATCGAACCAGCGCACCGCCTCGTTCCGCCATTCAATCCGCGGGCCGGGAACGGCGTCATTAGGAAATGTGTGGTTCCACGGGCCCAAAATCGCTTTCACCGGACCCTTCGATTGCGAAAGCATGGCGGATACGTTATCCCGGTAACCATCGAGCAGGCCGCCGATCAGAAAGGCAGGAATCGTGATTTCGTCCAATGGCTGCACCCGGTCGCGCCAGAACGGCCCGTCACGCTGATGCTTCAGATAAAGCAGCGACCACGGCGCTGTATCGAAACGTGGGCCGAGAACTTTTTCGTCCAGTGTGTAGTCGGGTGCACCGGTCCAGCCCTCGGCCATGTCCATGTTGAGTTCGAATTCGTCGATATGCGCGATGCCGTCCACATAATGCACATCATCGTGGAATAACTCAGCCGTGGCATCGGTGGCGAGAATGGCCTTCAATGCGGGAGGGTGGCGCATCGCCATCTGCAGTGCAGTAAACCCTCCCCAAGAAATTCCGAACATGCCGACATTTCCATTCGACCATGGCTGGTGAGATAACCATGCAATCACGTGCTCGCCATCCTCCTGCTCCTGCTCGGAGTACTCGCGCTCGGGCGGCGTGCCTTCGCTCGCGCCAAATCCGCGAATATCGACGCGCACGCTGACGTACCCGCGGCGCGCGAAATAAGAGTGATGCGGATAATCTTCGGCAGCGGTGCCATCATCCTTGCGATACGGCAAGTATTCGAGCAGCGCGGGAAATTTCTCATTTGGCTTCGCGCCATCGGGCATGTAGAGCGTGGCCGCAAGACGAACGCCGTCGTTCATGGGAATCCACGCTTGTTCCATGCGCACGCCATAAACCGGTGGAGATGGCGGATCGCTGGCGAAAGAGGCAGCGCCAAGAAGGAGGACCACGAGAAAATTAGGAAGTGGCAACAGCACTCGACGGCGCGTATCGGTCAACCGGATCTCCCAATAGATCAGTTTTGAAAGGGCTCAGCCTTAGCCAGGCCGCCAAGAATACGGGCTTTAGCGCCCTTGAGGAAAAG
>JASIEN010000667.1 GCA_030045935.1 Candidatus Sulfotelmatobacter sp. | reverse complement strand
TTCTGCCAAAACGCAGACAGCCTATGGGTAAATCTCCGCCAGGAATGCTCGCCGGGATTGTACACGACACCGGCGGGTGGGGCAGCCGGCCCGCAGAGCGCGGTAGTGGCTCAGTTTGAAATTGAAAAGGAAGCGAGCCAAACGGGCGAGTGCTGCGCCGCAAAGAACGTGGCCTTCGCGCGGCTCGGCCAGATCCTTCGCTGCGCAAAAGAAGCTTGCTCAGGATGACAATTTCAAACTCAGCCACTACCCAGACCGCAGACCCGACCGGATATGCCATTGGCACAATTCGGCAGACCCTTCCCTAACTTCGCGGTTGAAAAGCGGCAGACAACGCCGTATCGTACACTGAAGCTGCCTGCCGGACCCATCAGCCATGCCAGGAAACATGGCAGTCAAGAGGCAGGCTGTCCCCCCGTGTTCATTGCTGGAAAAGCAGAGAACATGTTGTCTTTTGAAGCTTGCGCTTATGTGGGACCAGTAAGCGGATGGATTGCACCGAGAACTAAAGGAGATCGGCTATGGAAAGCAGCAAGCCGGCACAGAATATCCAGGATTCCTTCCTGAACACGGCCCGCAAGGAGAGGTTGAACATCACGATTTACCTGCTGAGTGGCGTGAAGCTGACGGGCCGCATTCGTTCCTTCGACAAGTATTCCGTGGTGCTGGAGGCCAACGGACAAGAGCAATTGATCTTCAAGCACGCCATCTCGACCGTGGTGATGGGCCGTGTGGCGTCGCACGGAGTTCATGCAGGACATGGGGAAGGCAAGAGCGGAAGCGCCAATAGCGCCTCCGCTTTGCCGGCGGCCACGACGCCAGTGGCCAGCGCCGCCAGTTCCGAAGGGTAAGGCCTTTTCCGTTTGCGCAGTTTTCATCCCAAGAAGAGCCGCAATGTGGCGTTCCCCAGCGGACGTGTCTCTTCCCCAGCGGAAGAGGCTGGCGAACGTGCCTTTTTGGTCGGGATTGATGTGCGCGCGCGGGAGCGAGGAAGCGCAGTCACCGCCCAAGCGCAGGTGGCGCGCGACGCTGCCGCCGCGCCAGGCGTGGCGAAGAACGCATCTTCGGCTAAGAGTAGCAAGCGAAACATTCCCGAGTTCGATGCAGAGGAATCTCTTTCGGAGCTGCGCTCTCTGGCGGAGAGCGCAGGGGCAAAGATCGCTGGAGAGATTCTTCAACATCGCGACCGTTTCGATCCTGCCACGTTGATTGGCTCCGGCAAGCTCGAGGAAATTGCGGGCACGGCTGCGTCGGTGAATGCCGATCTATTGCTTTTCGATCACGACCTCAGCCCCTCGCAACAGCGCAACATCGAAAAGATCGTTCACCGGCGAGTGATCGACCGCACCCAGCTTATTCTCGACATATTTGCCCGCCACGCCCGCACGCGCGAAGGCCAGTTGCAGGTCGAGCTGGCGCAGTTGCAATATCTGCTGCCGCGCCTTGCCGGACGCGGCGTTGAAATGTCACAGCTTGGCGGCGGCATTGGCACGCGCGGCCCGGGTGAAACGCAGCTGGAAACCGATCGGCGCAAGATTTACCGGCGCATCCGGCACGTTGAGCAGCAACTGGAAAACGTACGGCGGATTCGAGCACAGCAAAGGCAAAGAAGAGAATCGGCTCCGGTGGCGACTGTGGCCCTGGTCGGATACACGAATGCCGGAAAGTCGACTTTGTTTAACGCTCTGACTCGCGCTGGAGTTTTATCGTCGCCGAAAATGTTTGCCACACTGGATCCGACAATTCGCGCAGTAAAATTGCCGTCGAAGCGAAAGGTGCTGCTGTCTGACACGGTGGGCTTCATTAGAAATTTGCCGCATACGCTGGTATCGGCATTTCGCGCGACCCTGGAAGAAGTGCAACGCGCATCGCTGATCTTGCACGTGTCGGACGCCAGCAGCCGTCTTTCGGCCGAGCAGGATGCGCAAGTTGAGCTCGTGCTTAAGGAATTGGACGCTGAAAAAAAGCCGCGCCTACGTGTAATGAACAAAGTCGATCTGCTCGATGAAGAGGTCGCGCAGAAACTGATCAACGATTCCCACCGCGAAGCAGCTCACCGCAACAGCTCAGCTCCAATCTATGTTTCTGCTGTGGATGGCACCGGCCTCGATCATCTGCTTGCCAGAATCGACGCTCTGATCGACGAAGATCGCGTAAGCCGTGTGCATCTGCGAATCCCCCAGAAAGAAGGTAAGGCATTGGCGATGCTTGAGGCGCGGGCACGGATTTACGCGCGCACATACCAGGACGGTGTTGTTGAGGTGGAAGCGGATGCGCCAGAGTCGGTACTCCGCAGGGTCAGGCAATGGGTCGAGGCCAATGACCAACGACGAGCGGCTAACGACCAAGTTTAAAAGGGCCGGCAACCAAGAAGCGGTGACATTCCTTGGCTATCGGCCCTTTCGATCCTGAATTGGATCGGAGGTGATACTTACATGGTAAACCTCCCGGCGCGGAAGTCAAGGCTTTGTTGCAGGTTTTTGCATAGTGCGCCAATACGTGCCACACCTCGTGTTCCGCTCCCGCCCTTTTTTCCACCGTGGCTGCAATTGACGAAATTCGTCTAATATTCCACCCCTCCGCGTTGACATAAACCCCAGCGCACGTTAGACTTAACAGTTTTCATAGCCCTCTTTTATCCTGATCATAGCCATCCATGGATGAAACGCTACGACAATTAGGCGAATTACTGCTCGGAGCGGTACCGACGGTGATTCTGTTCACCCTGCTCTACTGGCTATACGCCGCGATTGTGCACAGGCCGCTGGAGCAAGTTTTGCAAGAGCGGCGGAGCAAGACAGAGGGAGCTATTGAAAAATCGCGCGCTGATATTGCTGCCGCGGAGGCGCGCACCGCTGAATATGAACAGCGCCTTCGCGAAGCGCGAGCAACTGTTTTCCGAGCCCAGGAAGCCCGCCGCAAAGCGGCACTCGAGGCTCGCGCTCAAGCCCTTGATCAGGTGCGCATTAAAGCTCAGGCGCAGGTGCAGGCTGGAAAAGCCGAAATTCAAAAAGAAACCGAGGCCGCGCAGAGCGGCTTACAAGCCGAGGCACAGACGCTCGCCATAGAGATTATGCGCCGTGTGCTGCAGCCGGCAGGAGTAGCGCATTGATGTCGGCAATTCTCAAACCGACTTCCTTTTGCGTTCATGCCGCACCAGGATGTCATCCCGATTCCACTATTTCTTCCTTTTTCAAAAGAATTTTCTGCACGGCGCTGATTCCAGTGCTGCTCTTCGTGGCTTCTTCAGTAACTCTTAGCCGCGCGCAGCAGGCGCCAGACTCAACGCAGGCCCCACCGGCAAATGGGCAGCAGGCACAGCAGGCACCGCCGGCAACTGAGCAGCAGATGGAGCGCTCTCATAACCGAGGTCCCGCACAGCAACTGGCACACGAAACGCGAGAAGCCGCCGGTGAAGAAAAAGACGAAGTGGACGAGTTCAAGAAATCGCCCTCGGTCCAGCTGGTCGCAAAGCTTACAGGGCTGAGCCTGAGCAATGCCTACCTGTTTAGTGTGATTTTGAATTTTGTTGTGGTTGCGCTTGTGATCGTCTGGGCTGGCCGCAAGTACCTGCCCGGAGTGTTCCAGGCGCGGACGGCGGCCATCCAGAAGGCGATGCAGGAGGCGCAAAAAGCCAGCGAAGAAGCGCGGCGAAAACTAGCTGATATTGAATCTCGCCTGATGAAGCTTGATGTGGAAATTGGCATGATGCGCGACCGAGCGGAACAAGAAGCTGCTGCTGAGGAGGCTCGAATCGATGCGGCGTCTCAAGAGGAGGCCCGCAAAATTATCGAAGGCGCGCGGCAGGAGATTGCCGCAGCCACCAAGGCCGCTCGCCGCCAGTTGACAGCTTACGCCGCCGATCTTGCCGTCGGTCTGGCGCAAAAGCAGATTCGCGTGGACGCCGCCACCGATCAGGCGCTGGTGAGAAACTTTGCCAGCGAGTTAGGCGTTTCCGGGGCCGGTTCCGGCGAGCTCCCGGGAAAGGACGGCAACTGATTCATGGCTTCCGTGGCCAGCACTTACGCCCGTGCTTTTGCCGACGTGGTTCTGGACGACCGCCTCAATGCCGACCGCTCGGTGGCGGAGTTGCGCGCGATCGCAGGACTGCTGGATGAAAGCAAGGCGTTGCGACGGATTTGGGAGAACCCCGCCGTTCCCGCCGACCAGAAGCGGGGCTTGCTCGACGTAATTGTGCAACGTGACGGAATTTCCCACCACGTGCGCAATTTCGTGGCAGTGCTGATCGACCACCGCAGAACGCATTTTCTGGGACCGATTATCTCGCAACTGGAAAAAGAACTCGACGCCCGCCTGGGGTTTGCCGACGCCGAAATTACCAGCGCCCACCCCATGGGCGATTCCGAAAAGCGAGAGTTCGAGTCGCAGATTGGCCGGCTGACGGGCAAGAAAGTCCGCGCTCACTACGCGCAGGATGCATCTCTCTTGGGCGGGGCCATCGTCCGCCTGGGCAGCACGATTTACGATGGTTCAGTGCGAGGGCAGTTGGAACGCATCAAGGAGGCGATCAGCTCGTAGCGACGAGCTGCGAGTTTCGAGCAATCTGACCTGCCGAGCATCACGTGATTTGCTTACTCGCAGCTCATGGCTCGTAGCTCGAAGCTGATTTCTATGGCCCAAATCAAAGCAGATGAAATTACCAAACTGATCCGCGAGCAGATCGAGAATTACGAATCGAAGATCTCCGTGGACGAGACCGGCACGGTCATTACCCTGGGTGACGGCATCGCCCGGGTCTATGGCCTCGATAAAGTCATGGCGGGCGAACTTCTTTCTTTTCCGCACGACGTAGCCGGCATCGCCATGAACCTGGAACAGGACCAGGTTGGCGTGGTGCTGCTCGGCGACTACACCGAAATCAAAGAAGGCGACGAAGTCAAGCGCACTGGCCGGATCATGAGCGTGCCCGTGGGGGATGCCCTGATCGGCCGCGTTGTCGATTCGCTGGGTCATCCTATCGACGACAAAGGACCGATTACTAGCGATAAGTACATTCCTCTTGAACGCCTGGCTCCGGGCGTTGTTGATCGCCAGCCCGTGCGTGAGCCAATGGCCACCGGACTGAAGGCGATCGACAGCATGATCCCCATCGGCCGCGGCCAGCGCGAACTCATCATCGGCGACCGGCAGACCGGCAAGACGGCTATCGCGCTCGACACGATCATCAACAGCAAGGGCAACGATCTGATTTGCATCTACAACGCGATCGGACAAAAACGGTCTTCCATCGCGCAGGTGGTTAAGATTCTGGAAGATTACGGCGCGATGGAGTACACGATCGTCGTAGCGGCTTCGGCCTCCGAGCCCGCGCCCATGCAGTACATCTCACCGTACGCGGCATGTGCCATGGGTGAATATTTCCGCGACAGTAAACGCCATGCGCTGGTGATTTATGACGATTTGTCTAAACACGCGGCGTCGTACCGCGAAATTTCTCTGCTGTTGCGCCGTCCGCCAGGCCGCGAGGCATATCCCGGAGACGTTTTTTATCTCCACTCACGTTTGCTGGAGCGCGCAGCCAAACTGAGCGATAAGAATGGCGGTGGATCGCTGACTGCATTGCCCATCATCGAAACTCAGGCGGGCGACGTTTCCGCATACATTCCGACGAACGTAATTTCGATCACCGACGGCCAGATCTATCTCGAAACCGATTTGTTCAACAAGGGCGTGCGCCCGGCTGTGAACGTGGGTCTTTCCGTCAGCCGCGTCGGCGGTAGCGCGCAAATCAAAGCCATGCGTCAGGTTGCCGGCTCGCTAAAACTGGAACTCGCGCAGTACCGTGAATTGGCCGCGTTCGCACAGTTTGGCAGCGATCTCGATAAGGCCACTCTGGCGCAGCTGAATCGCGGCCAGCGTCTTGTCGAGCTTCTGAAGCAAGACCAATTCTCGCCTCTGCCGTTCTCGAAGCAGATTCTGATCATCATGGCGGGAACAGGAGGGTTTCTTGATGACCTCCAGGTAAGCGAGGTCCGCGACTTCGAAAAGGCGCTTTACGAGTACGTGGATTCCACTAGCCCCGGAATTCTGCGCACGATCATGGAAAAGAAAATTCTCGACGATGCATTGAAAGCACAGATGGCCGACGTCATAAAGCAAGCAAAGCAGCAGTTTGTCGGCAGCAGGGAAGCGGTAGCGAAGTAGTACGCAGCACCTCGCACCAAGTACCAAGTACCAAGTACCAAGTACTCGGTGCCCAGAAGCACAACCTCCTGCTGTACCTTATAACTGAGTACCGAGTACTAACAACTGGGAACTGATTTTAAATGCCCAACATTCTCGACATCCGCCGCCGTATCCGCAGCGTGGTCAACACGCGGCAGATCACGAAAGCCATGAAAGTGGTTTCTGCGGCCAAGCTGCGCCGCGCGCAGGAGCGCACGCTCGCGGCGCGTCCTTATGCGCAGATGCTGACGAATGTTTTGAAATCGCTGGTAGCTCGTACAGAAATCTATGATCCGGAGACCGGCGAGCCTAAGCATCCATTGCTCGCGCAGCGCGAAGAGAAAACCATTTTGCTCATTGTGGTTACCGGCGACAAAGGACTCGCCGGCGCGTTCAGCGGCAACATCATTAAAGCCGCCACGCGCTTTATCGAATCCAAAGCCGGGAAGAACATCGATATCGAAGCGATCGGCCGCAAGGGGCGCGACTTTTTTCGCCGGCGCTATCCCATGACGAAGGTGCAAACGCCAAGCCTCGCCGAGGCTGAAGAGTCGCTTGATAAACCCGAAGCTACCGAACGTGCCGGCCCGATCCAGATTACGGGCGAGCATGTAGGCATCTTAGGTAAACTCGAATTTTCTCAGGCCCGCCGGCTCGCCGACGCCGTGATCGAGCGCTACAAGCGCGAGGAAATCGATTCTGTCTACGTGGTTTTTAATGAATTCAAGTCGATCATTGCGCAGCGGCTTGTGGTCGAGCAGATTCTGCCCGTCAGCGAGATTGGCGAGCGCGTCGTTCGCCTCGTGGAAGAATTGCCTGAGGAAGAAATGGAAAAGGCAAAAGAAGCGGCCATTAGCGCGGGCGTGGGCATGCGCGATCGACGCGAAGAGGCGACGCATTTCGGAACCGAACAGGTCGATTACATTTACGAGCAGCCGCCCGAAGAATTGTTTAAGGCGCTGCTGCCGAAATATGTAGCGATCCAGATATTCCGGGCGTTGCTCGAGTCGGTGGCAGCCGAGCATGCCGCGCGCATGACGGCAATGGATTCCGCCACCAACAACGCCACTGACATGATTGACTCGCTGACTCTGGCCATGAATCGCGCCCGCCAGGCGAAGATCACGAAAGAGATCATCGAAATCGTCAGCGGTGCAGCGGCGATGTGAAGAAGCTGCAAGCTTCAAGCTACTAGCTTCTGGCAAATCGGGACGAGACTTGAACTTAGAACCTCCGGACCACCCACACGACAGCGAGGACGGCGTGAGAGGATCAACAAAAGCTAGGAGCTAGCAGCTGAAAGCTAAATCTATGCCAGAGAACATCGGACACGTAATTCAAGTTGCCGGGCCGGCAGTCGACGTCCAATTCGAAGAAGGACAACTGCCGCCTATCTATGAGGCGGTCAGAGTGGTGAGCGACGGTTTTACCGTTCCCGAACCGATCAACGTCGTTCTCGAGGTCCAGCAGTTCCTTGGTGAAGGACGCGTGCGCTGCATCGCCATGGAGGCTACCGACGGCATGGTGCGAGGCATGAAGGCCATCGACATGGGCGGGCCGATCTCGGCTCCCGTTGGCCGGGGCACGCTGGGCCGCATCATGAATGTTATCGGCGAACCCGTAGATAATCTCGGGCCTATCGAGTACAAGGAGCGCTGGCCGATTCATCGCCCCGCTCCCCCCTTCGACGAACAGGCCACCACCGCCGAGATGTTCGAAACCGGCGTGAAGGTCATCGATCTCATTCAGCCGTTCCTGAAAGGCGGCAAGATCGGATTGTTCGGTGGCGCCGGCGTGGGTAAGACCGTCGTCATCATGGAACTGATCAACAACGTCGCCAAGCAGCACG
>JASIEN010000666.1 GCA_030045935.1 Candidatus Sulfotelmatobacter sp. | reverse complement strand
TTCCTTCATGCTACTTCCCGAAACTCCCCTCAGGGCGCTCGTAATCCAGCGACATGCCCATCGCCGCGCGCACATCTTTCATCGTCTCACCGGCAACCGTGCGCGCTTTTTGCGTGCCAGCCTCAAGGATATCCCAAGCCAGCCGCGGATTCTGCTCGAATTTCTTGCGCCGTTCCTGCATCGGAACCAGCAGTTGCACTAACGAGTCGGCCGCCCAGCTTTTGCACTCGATGCAGCCAATGCCGGCCGAACGGCAGCCCTCGTACACCTTGGCCATGGTTTCTTTGCTGCTGAAGATTTTGTGCAGATCGCCGACCGGGCAAACGTCGGGATTGCCCGGGTCGGAGCGCCGCACGCGTGCGGGATCTGTGACCATGGTTTTCAATTTCTGCCGTACAACCGGTTCCGGGTCGGTCAGCATAATGGTGTTGCCGTATGACTTCGACATCTTGCGGCCGTCGGTGCCGGGCAGCTTGGGCGCCTTGGTGAGCAGCGATTGCGGC
This sequence comes from Candidatus Sulfotelmatobacter sp., assembly GCA_030045935.1. GTDB lineage: Bacteria > Acidobacteriota > Terriglobia > Terriglobales > Acidobacteriaceae > Sulfotelmatobacter. The sequence continues at coordinate 3,167 of JASIEN010000666.1, read as the reverse complement.
TCTGGAAAAACATCGCCCCGCTTCCCATAAAATCCGTTGAACCTTCTCGCGATTTCGCGCGCCAGTTCAATATGCGCGACCTGATCTTCGCCTACTGGAACCACACCGGCCTTGTAAATCAGAATGTCTGCCGCCTGTAGCACGGGATAACCAAGAAACCCGTATGTTCCCAGATCTTTGTCTTTGATGTTCTCGCGCTGCTCTTTGTAGGTCGGAACCCGCTCCAGCCAGCCAAGCGGTGTGATCATGGAAAGCAGCAAATGCAGCTCGGCATGGGCCGGCACGTGCGATTGAATGAACATCACACACTTTTCAGGATCGAGCCCCGCGGCCAGCCAATCGGTGGCCACTTCGAGCGAATTTTCTTTTACGCATGAAGTATCCGCATAGTCTGTGGTCAATGCGTGCCAGTCGACCACGGTGAAGAAGCACTCATATTCGTTCTGCATGCGCACCCAGTTGTCGAGCGCGCCCATGTAGTTGCCCAGGTGCAGTTTTCCGGTCGGCCGCATGCCGCTGAGCACGCGCTTACGAGGTGGTGGTGTCATTGTGTGGCTGAAAACGCTGGCAGTATTAGAACACAACCTGGTTCTATATTTGAGGGGACGGGCGCCTCATGCCGCACCTCGTCCGCAAACTGCGCCTCACACGAAGCTCGCTGCAACCGCAGCAGCTCCAATCCCCAACAACATGCCAACACCCATTGCTATGTAGTTTCGACCGATAAGACGCACCGCTCCACCGTTTGCGAAATCCCGTATTCCCAGAAACAAGAGCACTAGGGCGATGCCCGCCCACATGAGGGCAGGAAACCGGCCTGGATCGAGGCGGAACTGGCCGAGCACGAAAAGTTGAATTTCGGGCAGCAAAAAAGCGGTAATCACAAACGTTGTGATGCCGAATCCCCACGCAGAGTGGATGCGCCTCAGTCTGTGCCCTTGACCGCATTTCATGGCCGGAGCTCCCTTTGGTGCATCGACTGTGACATTGCAGCGCCTACAGACGTACATGACTGTCCCTTGGTCAAACTCTACCATGCAGCGCTAACGCAAGATCCGGAGGGGCGCGCAGCTCGATGCTCACGTAGGGACAGCCGCCTCGGCTGTCCGGTCGAGCGAAGCTCGAAGAAGCTCGCCTTCGATACAAACGAATTGAGGATGTTCTATAATTCGGCGCTCGCCGATGCCCCATCTCGCCCGCAAACTCCGCCTCACTGACTACTTCGCGCTGGGCTGGGGCACCATGGTCGGCGTGGGCTGGCTGGTCGTCATGGACGACTGGCTGCTTCGCGGCGGCGCTCTCGGGGCGTTGCTGGGCTTCGCGGTTGGCGGGGCACTACTGTTTCCGATCGGCTGGGTGTACGGCAAACTAGTCGCCGCCATGCCCGACGCCGCCGGCGAAATCGCCTATACTGCGGCCGCGTTCTCACGCAACATCAGCTTCGCCACGGGATGGATGATGATGCTCGCCTACTTCATCGTTTGTCCGTGGGAAGCCGTGGCCGTGGGTCGCGTTGCCGCATACATTATTCCGTCGTTCGATTCGCTTGAAATTTATCGCATCGCTGGGCGACCGGTGTACCTTCCTCATCTCATCATCGGTCTCGCACTCACGGCATTGCTGACTGTATTGAACTATCGCGGCATCCGTTTGAGCGCCAGCTTTCAGAACTGGACCGCCTTTGGCACGCTGGCGCTGTTTTTTGTTTTTGTCGCCGTCGGCCTCACAAAAGGATCGCCGCGCAATTTCCCGCCCTTGTTTACCCATGCGCCGCTAGTTTCTTTTCTACTCGTGCTGCAAATCGTTCCCTATTTCATGACCGGATTTGAATCCGTCGGCAAAGCTGCCGAGGAGTCGACTTCGGAATTCGACGATCGAGGATTTCTCCGAGCCATATCGATGGCGGTGCTGGCTGGCATTCTCTTCTACACGGTCATTATTGCTGCCGTAGCATTTGTGGCTCCCTGGCACGCACTGGCCAGCGAAAAATTCATGACGGCGGTTGCCTTCCAACACGCCATCGGATCGCGCTGGATCGTCGACATCATTCTTGCTGCAGCGTTGATGTCGTTGGTGAAGTGCTTCAATGGAAATTTCGTGGCGGCTAGCCGGCTTGTTTTCGCTCTCGGGCGGCGAGGGTTGATCAACGAAGGCGCTGGAAGGATTCATCCGCTGCGTCACACTCCGTCGATCGCAGTTTTGTGTGTGGGTATCACGACGGCTCTCTGCATGCTTATGGGAGATGCAATCCTTGTTCCCATCTCAGAAGTTGGCTCAGTCGCCTGCGCAATCGGATGGGCCGCAACCTGCGCCGCATTTATTCAAATGACGCGCGCAAGCGCGCTGCCCAAGACAAAGGCGCGTTCTTCGCTAGGATTCATCGTAGCCGGGGTTGGTTTGCTGGTGGCCATCGCAATGGTGCTGATGAAAGTCGTTCCCGCGATCCCCGGCCATTTCACCGTGTACGAGTGGCTCGCGCTTGCAATCTGGATTCTGTTAGGCGCGCTCGCAAGGCGCCATCGCTCGGCGGATCAACTACAACTCGAGAAGCAGCCCGAAATTCAGATAGGGAAGGAAACTCGATGAAATCTTGCCTGACAAATGTTTGCTTACTCATCGCAACGCTCATTGCATTCATGCTGCCTGCTCGGGCGCAACAGCGAACGGACACATTCGATATCGTCATCACTAACGGACACGTCATCGACGGCACAGGCTCACCCTGGTATTCGGGCGACGTCGGCATTCGAGATGGCAAGATCGCCGCCATCGGCAATCTCGCCGCCGCTCCGCGCAAACGAACGATCGATGTTGCGGGCAAGGTTGTCGCGCCCGGTTTTATCGATATGCTCGGCCAATCTGAGTTGACGATCCTTGTCGATCCCCGCCTGCCTTCGAAGATTTATCAGGGCATCACGACAGAAATTACCGGTGAAGGGGGTTCCGTTGCTCCGTTGAATGACGCCGTCGTCCAGGCCGATCGACCCGTATACGAGCATTACAAAATCACTGCCGACTGGCGCACATTCCGTCAATATTTTGCGCGGCTGGAAAAGCAGGGCATGGGCATCAACCTGGCCAGCTACGTTGGCGCCACGCAGGTTCGCCGCATGGTGCTCGGCGACAACGACGTTCAGCCGACAGCGCAACAACTCGATCAGATGAAA
>JASIEN010000059.1 GCA_030045935.1 Candidatus Sulfotelmatobacter sp. | reverse complement strand
ATGACATGTGGCGCAGGTGGGGACGAACATATCGCGCGTGGTCAGAGTTTTCGGAGGAGCATCCAGGTTCTGCAAATTCTCCTGCGCCTGGAACATCACTCCGTGCTTGGATTCCTCGTAGATCTCGATCTGTGAGTGATCGGGGCCCATGTGGCACTGGGCGCAGGTGCTGGGCAGGCGAGCGATGCGCACCGAGCTTGTGTGCCGCGTGTGACACGCCGTGCAGGTACCGACGGTGCCGTCGGAATTCGGCCTACCCACGCTGTGGCACTGATCGCAGCCACCGGCAATCGCCGTTCCACCTTCCAACTGCACTAATGGATGAGGTGGCCGGCGCGTTCCCCCAGGCTGATAGGTTTCTGAAAAATTGACCTGCTCGGGAGTCAGGCCTTTTTCCCCATGGATCGCAGCCCATGCCGGCGCGGCGTGCCGGCTGCGCAGGAACTGCTGATAAATACCCTCGTGGCAGCCTCGGCAATTCCCGGCTGTGAGCTTGGTCGAGATCACGAAGCCATGGTGGTCTTCCTTATCCTGCCCCGGCGCGGGCTGATGGCACTCGAGGCAGTTCACGCCTTTGCGTGCGTGTAAACTCATTTCGTATTCATGCACCACGGAATACTGCAAACGTTCGTGACACTCGGCGCATTTTCCCGTTGCGCGAACCAGGGCAGCCGTAGGCTGCTCAGTTTCGACCTGGGGGCGGGCGCGATTAAGCAGGAATGCTCCCAAGATAAGGGCAAAGGCGATGACAACCGCGATAAAGACGGAACGGAAGGACATCCCAGCTCCTCTCTATTCACAATTCGAACACCCAAACCTCACTACCGCCCGAGGCAAAAGAACACACTATCGTATCTGAGATGTGAGTTGCCTTCATGGTTGCAGGGAAACGTCGATTGCAAATCAGGACGGGGCAGCTAGCGGATATGGCGGAGGTACCAAAGAACCGCGACGGCTCCCAGCCTCACAGCCACGATAAGAGTTGCGAGTGCAAGCGCCATGCGGAACAAGAGCCGCTCGAAAGGACTTAGTTGGCGGGTACTGCTCACGTTACAAGGATAGAGGCACCCCGGAAGTGCGGCAGTGAGTCCGGTCACAGGCGGATGTGAGCCTTGAGGTAGGTCAGAGCGCGAGATGAGCTGGGGGTATGAAACCAGATTGCAGAGAAATTCCTCTAAGCAACAAACTCTTCTTCTTGCGGAACCGGAACCGGTTGCGGCAGGCGATCCGTCACTTCAGCCAGCTGCGCCAGCTTGGCGATCAATTCCGGAGTGAACTGGCCCGGGGCCAGCCGCCATTTCCAGTTCCCCTCATTACGGCTGGGGGTGTTCATGCGCGCTTCGCTTCCGAGGCCGAGCACATCCTGCATCGGAACCAGAGCGAAATCAGCTACCGAAGATTGGGCTGCCCGAATGAACGCGCAGTGGATTCCATCCTGGCCGCACCCAACATAAGCTTTGGCGTGAGCACGTTCGTAATCCGACGCACCCGAGTGGAACCACCCGACAATGGTGTCGTTGTCGTGCGTGCCCGTATAGAGAACCTTTCCAGCAGCACGATGCGGCAGGTACATGTGCGCGCCCCCGTCGCCAAAGCCAAACTGAAGAACGGCCACGCCTGGAATCTGAAGGCGCTCACGCAAGGCGTGTACTTCCGGCGTGATGTAACCAAGATCTTCGGCAAAGAATGGCAATCCGCCGAGCGCTTCGCGCAGCTTGTGAAAGAGATCGTCGCGCGGGCCGTCGACCCAGCGGCCATTAATTGCGGTGGAATCGCCGGCGGGGATCTCCCAGAACTGGTCGAAACCGCGGAAATGATCGAGCCGGATGTAGTCGCAGTTTTGCGTTGCCCAGCGCAGGCGCTGAATCCACCACATGTAGCCGTGTGCCTTCATCACGTCCCAGCGATAAAGAGGATTCCCCCACCGCTGGCCCGTCTTGCTGAAGAAGTCCGGGGGCACGCCGGAAACGACCTCCGGCTCCAGATTTTCATTTAAACGAAACAGCTCGCGGTGCGCCCAGACGTCCGCGCTGTCGTGATTGACAAAGATGGCGACATCGCCGACGATACGAATCGAACGCTCGGCACAATAGCGGCGCAGCGCCCGCCACTGTTCGTAAAAAGCGAACTGCAAGGCAGCACGGATCTTGAGGTCGGCGGCTAACTCGGCACGCGCCTGTTTAAGAGCTCGCGGTTCGCGGTGCGCCAGTCCTGGCGGCCATTGATTCCAGCTCGCCAGTTTCTGCTGGGCGCGAACCGCATCAAAGAGTACAAATTCGTCGAGCCACCAGGCATTCTCGTTGCAGAAGGCTTCGAACCGTTGCTGCGGGCCGCCCGAGGCCGAATTAACGAAGTTCCTTCCTGCTTCGAACAGCAGCGGCATTTTGGTGGAGAAGACTTGGTCGTACTCGACCGGTCCGGAGTTGGAGGGTGGGGAATTCAATTTGACTCCATTAATCCAGCCCCGTTCAGCTAGGCGCTCAAGGCTGATCAGGAGCGGACTTCCGGCAAAGGCTGAAGTGGAGGAATAAGGGGAATTGCCGTAGCCCAACGGACCAAGCGGCAGAACCTGCCATAAGCCCTGCCGCGCCGTGGCAAGCGCGTCGACGAATTCGTAAGCAGCGGGGCCGAAGTCACCGATGCCGTCGCGAGAGGGCAACGATGTCGGGTGCAAGAGAATGCCGGTGGTCCGGGGAAAAAGCATGCGGTACGGATAATGTTGATTCTCTAAAGAAGCTGTGCTTCCGAGCAACCTGCCTAAGGGATCTAGGTCCTCCGCGGTTGCTGCTTGCTGTCGCCCGGGCAACGATGAATAAAGCCAACCATCGGCCTCGGCTTATGCTCCCGGCTCACCCGCGCGCAGCAGCGACTTCATCTCGTCCTGGTTGATCTTGATTTTGCCCGATCTCTGCATCTGATCGCGGAGATTGGTCACAAACAAGTTGAACAGCTCACTCTGTTTTGCTTGCAGCAGCGTATCGCGAATCTGGTCGCGTTTGGCGGCGAAGTCGGCCTCGGAAGGCGCCTGTACTTCCAATATGGAAAGCACGGCACCGTTTCCTCCACCACTGAGCAGAGGCCCGCTGATCTCGCCCGGCTTCATAGTGAAAGCAACGGACGCTTCTCCGCTCATCGCTCCGATATCTGGGACCTGGCCATCGGGCAAAACGAAATCGCTGGTCTTCATCGTCGCACCCAGTTCCTTCGCCGCCTTCTTTAGATCGTGTTCCGCCTTGGCCCGGTCCGAAAGTTCGCGTGTCTTCTGTGCGAGCAGAACGTTAGCCCGCTCGTTCTCGAATTCTTCTTCCACCCGCGAACGAATCTCTTCGAAAGTCGGGGTCGCCGGCGGCTTCACAGCGTCCAGTTGGAATACGGCAAAGCCTTGTGAGGTCGAAGCCACTTCGGGCGGCGACTTTTCCTGCGCTGTGAAGATTGCGTCCATTAGTTGCGGCGCGGGCCCCACCCCTGGCAGAACGTCTTTGCGGGCAAAGAAGTCGGAGTCGATCACTGGCAGATTTTTGGCTTTGGCCGCGACATCCAAGCCCTCACTCTTTGCCTGTTGCGCCAGATCATCAGCCTCCTTCTGCGCCAGTTCCTGCACTTTCTGCGCCTTTACGATTGGCTCGATTTCGTTCTTCACTTCATCAAGCGTCTTCATGTGTGCATCCTGTTTATCGTCGACGCGGATGATGTGAAAGCCGTCGTCAGTCTTCACGACGCCGCTGATGCGGCCTTTCGGCAGCGACGCCGCAGCATTGGCCAGTTCCTTCCCCAGCTGGTTCTGGCTGACCCAGCCCAGTGAGCCTCCCTGGCTGGAGCTGCCGGGATCTTCCGAATACTTTTTGGCGAGGTCTTCAAACTTGGCGCCGTTCTGCAACTGCTTGAGTAAATCTTCCGCACGGTGCTGCGCGTCTGCTAAAGCTTTCTCGTCGATCTTTCCATCCGGTCCGGGAAGCGGCGCTTTTATCCAGATGTGGCTCAGTTTTATTTGCTCGGGAGTCCGATACTCATCGCGATGCTGGTTGTAATAGACCTGCAAATCATTTTGAGTGACTTTAACGCTGTCTTTTAGTTTGCTCGTATCCAGCAACACATACTGGATTTTGCGCTTTTCGGGAATCGAGTTCGCGTAGCTTTTTTGATGGCTGTCGTAGTAAGCCTTGAGCTCCTGTTCGGTGGGATGCAGGCTTTTCTTAATGTCGTCCTCTTTCAAGACCGCGTATTCAAACTTTACTTTTGTATTTTCCTTCGTAAACTGCTGGCGAATAGCGGCGTCGCTGACCGATGCGCTGCCGGCGACCAGAGCCTCAAGTTTGCCGATAGTGATCTGTTTCCGGACGTCATCTTCAAACCTCGTCGGCGTCAGATTATGCTGTTGCAGCATGTTCTGGTATTCGGCTTCACCGATAAAGGTGCCATTAGGGAAAAAGGTTTCCGCGTATCGGCCATGCTGAAGCTCGTCCCTGACCTCATCGGGAGTCGACTTGAGGCCGAGCCGTTTTGCTTCGGCGAGTAGTGCTTCCCGGTCGATGAGTTGCTCGGCCGCGCGTTGCGTCTCCTGCTGAATGAGAAACGGCATGAGAGCCGATGCATTCTGGCCATACTGCGCCGCTGCCTGTTGTGCCATCAGGCGGGCATTTTCGCGGACCTCTTGCGACGTTATCTCCTGGTCATTCACGGTGGCAATAACCCCCGGCTTGCTAACCGAGTTATTACTGCCGATGCCGGGGACAAAGGCAATCACCATGGCCGCGCATATGACCAGTAGAATGCCGCTGAGCACAACTTTCTTGATCGGGCCTTCCGTTTGCAGAAATCGAATCATGTTCTTATTTACTCCGGAAAAACGCGAGGAAACACATATTATAAACTACGAGTGGTATTCGCCATTGGATCGGTATTTCATTCAACCTCAAGCAATCAAGCCAAACGCCACCAAGGCGGCGCCGGTGGCGACCTGCGTATTCGCAACTTTTCACCTCGTAGAGGCGATGGGGGCGAAAATCGCCTATTGAAACGTATCAATAGACGTGTTATCCCTTCTAATTCCTGCGTGGCCCAGAGCCCGCCATCAGATACGACGAAAGGTGGTGTGATGCAACCTTCAAGATCGCGAATCGCCCGGCGGGTTTTCGGCGCCGCAATCCTTTTGATTCTGCTGGTTCATTTTCAGCCGATGCCGAGAGCGGAAGACCGCGATCGGCCGGCTGCCCCCAAAGCGGCAGAAGGCAAGCTGATTCTGCACGATCATTGGGCCTTGCAATCGTCGTCGAAAGTTGATGCGGCGGGTGAAGTCATCTCCACTCCAACATTCGTCGCGCGGGGCTGGCATGATGCAACCGTTCCCACGACCGTTGTAGCCGCTCTGGTGAACGACAAGACGCTGCCCGATCCATTTTTCGCGATGAATCTGCGGCAGTTCCCGGGTGTTACTTATCCCATCGGCGCAAATTTCTCGAACATCGCCATGAAGGCAGACAGCCCCTATGCTGTCCCATGGTGGTATCGCACGCTATTCTCTTTACCTGCTTCATACGCCGGAAGAACTGTCTGGTTGAATTTCAAAGGCGTCAATTATCGTGCCAATATCTGGCTCAACGGAAAACAGATCGCCGACTCTGATCATGTCGCTGGCGCGTGGCGCACGTATGAATTCAATGTTACCGATGCGGTGAAAGTTGGCACCGAAAATGTTCTCGCAGTACAAGTCTTCGCGCCAACCGAGAACGATCTCGCCATCACATTTGTCGACTGGAACCCTGCGCCTCCCGACAAGAACATGGGATTGTGGCGCGAAGTTTATCTGACCACAAGCGGCCCGGTCGCGCTGCGTTACCCGACGGTGGTTTCGAAATTGAATCCGCCGGCGAATGATTCGGCGCAGCTGACGGTCACCGCGCTACTCAAGAACGCCGCAGACCATCCCGTGAAGGGCAAGCTCAAGGGGCGAATCACGAACATCATCCAGAGCAAGTTGGAAGTTCGGGATTTTGATCAAGAAGTAGAACTCGCCGCGAACGAGCAGAAGGATGTCGTCTTCGCACCCGAGCAATTCGAACAACTCGTAGTGTCGCATCCGCAACTATGGTGGCCGGCGCAGATGGGCGAGCCGCATCTCTATTGGCTTGATTTGGAATTCGAACTCGACGGCGCCGTCAGCGATCAATCTCACACCGAATTCGGAATCCGCGAAATCACTTCTGATCTGAACTCCATTGGTGGCCGCCTATTTCACGTCAACGGCAAGAACATCCTGATTCGCGGCGGCGGCTGGACTCCCGACATGCTGTTGCGCGAGGAGCCGCAACGGCTGCGCGACGAATTTCGCTACGTCCGCGACATGGGATTGAATACGATCCGCCTCGAAGGCAAGCTGGAAACTGAAGACTTTTTCAACCTCGCCGACGAGCAGGGGATTCTCGTCATGGCAGGCTGGTGTTGCTGCGATTTCTGGGAGCGCTGGCCGCGTTGGAAACCGCAGGACTACGACATTGCGAAAGAGTCGCTGCGTGATCAGATCTATCGCCTGCACAGCCATCCCAGCCTGCTGGTGTGGCTGAATGGCAGCGACAACCCTCCGCCCCCCGATGTTGAGCAGATGTATCTCGATGTCGAAAAGCAGCTTCTGTGGCCGAATCCGGTCGTGTCATCCGCGACCGGGAAGGCGACAACTGTAACCGGCGCCAGCGGCGTCAAGATGACCGGGCCGTATGAATACGTCGCTCCGAAGTATTGGGAAGAAGATACGCCTCAGGGCGAGTCCGATCGCAAGCAGTGCAATCCTGGCGGATGTGGCGGCGCTTACGGGTTCAACACCGAAACCAGCATGGGGCCAGCCGTTCCCCCCATCGAAAGCATTCGCGCCATGGTGGGCAACAAACATTTGTGGCCCATCGATGACGTGTGGAACTTTCATGCCGGCGGCGGAGAGTTCAAGAACATCCACGTCTTCAGCGAGGCGCTCGAGAAACGCTACGGGAAGTCGGACAGCGCCGAGGATTTCGCTGCCAAATCGCAGCTGCAAACCTACGAAGGCGTGCGTGCCATGTACGAAGCCTACAGCCGCAACAAATACGCGGCCACCGGCGTCATTCAGTGGATGCTGAACAATGCGTGGCCTTCGATGATCTGGCATCTGTACGACTATTACTTGCGACCCGGCGGAGGCTATTTCGGTGCGAAGCTCGCCATGGAGCCGCTGCATCCGCTGTACGGATATGACGACAATTCCATCTGGGTTGTCAGCAGCCAGTATAAGGATGCAAAGGGTTTGAAACTCAGCACGAAGATTTTCAACCTCGATATGACGGAGAAGTTTTCGCATGAGGATTCGCTCGATGCTCCAGCTGACGGCACCGCGAAGATCTTCACTCTTCCAGACGTGCAAGGCCTCAGCCCAGTCTACTTTCTCGTGTTACATCTCACAGACTCGACCGGTAAACAGCTAGGGTCGAATTTCTATTGGCTTTCGACCTCTGCTGAAAGGCTGAACTGGAAAAAGTCAACCTGGTGGACGACGCCAACCGCATCTTTTGCCGACTACACTGCCTTGCCGCAGCTTCCCAAGGTTAAGCTTCATATCCGTTCGTACACCGAAAAGAGGGGTCCCGACTCAGTAACACGTGTGACGCTGGAAAACCCCGGCAGAAGCCTGGCATTTTTTGTTCGGCTAAAGCTGACAAAAAGCCAGAACGGCGAGGAGATTCTCCCGGTTGTTTGGGAAGATAATTATATTTCGCTGCTGCCAGGAGAGAAGCGCGAAGTCACCGCTATGTACCGCACAAGCGAGCTTGGAACCAAGAAACCTGAGGTCGAAGTCAGCGGCTGGAATGTGGAGTGACAAAACTGAGTGATTGGTAAATTGAGCAGTTGAGTGACTTGCGCCATCGTGCGTTAACGATTTTCAATTACTCAATTATCAAATTACTGAATTGCTCAATCTGCTCATTCTTCCGGCGGCAACTCAAAATCAATCAGATTGGCGCGGAACCCCTTCGTTCGAATCGCTCCAAAAACAATGCCCGCCGCCATCCAGATCGACCCAACAATCATCGCCGGCCGGCTGAGGTTCAGCCACAGTCCAAGACAAATCAGGAAGCCCAAAATCGGCGGTACTAAATTGCCAATTCTCTTTTCTTCTGCGCGCACAAAATAACGGATCAGCGCCGCCAAATTCACTCCCATAAATGCAATCAGCGCACCAAAATTCAGCATCTCTGCGCCGAGCCCATAGGCCTCGCCTCCATTCAATATCTTTTTAGCGGTTTCCCATGTCAGGGCCGTACTGCTCAGCGAATATGTTCTGAAGCCAGCTACAATCTCCAGCAGAAAAGCGCCCAGCAGCGCCACCGCGCCTACAAAAATCACGCTGTTGCGCGGCACGTGTGTTTTGCGATCGACCGCACCAAAAAACGACTTCGGCAGCGCGTTGCTGCGTCCCATTCCGAACAACAAGCGCGCCGCGCCAATCTGGGCGCCAAATCCGGAGCCAAAATTCGCCAGCAACAAGGTGAATCCAACAATCGGGAACAACGGCCGCCACGCTCTGCCCACTACATAAGAGTAAGCGGTATTGATATCCGGGAACGCCTCGCGCGCCGGCCAAATCAACTGCGCAACATAAACCTCTATTGCCGACAACACGCCGATCACCAGGCAAGTCAGAACCGTCGCCAGCAGAATATTTCGCCGTGGATTCTCCGCCTCTTCCGACAGCGTAGAAATACCGTCAAACCCGATATAGGTCAGCACCGCGATCGATGTGCAACCGAGCAGGTTGCCCCAGCTAAACGTATGAGGGTCATAAAACGGCGTGAGATACGATATGCTCCCCTGTGGCGCGCCAAAAATGTATCGCGCAGCCGCTACAAAAATCGCCACTACGACCATGCCCATCAGCAAAGCCATGGCGGCGTTGATCCGCGCAGATGTTTTGATACCACGAATATTCAGCAGCGTAAAAACTAGGGCAAAGAATATCTTCCAGATCCACGCCGGAACTCCCGGCGCAAACTGATTTGCCTGGCCCGCACACCAGACGGTGCATATCAGCGGGTTGAGCATGTAATCCATTACCATGCTCCAGCCGGTAACAAATCCCACCGCCGGATTGATCTCCTGCGCTACATAAGTGAAGGCTGAACCAGCGCTCGGATACGCCCGCGCCATCCGGCCATAGCTGACG
>JASIEN010000665.1 GCA_030045935.1 Candidatus Sulfotelmatobacter sp. | reverse complement strand
GAGCTCACCGACGAGGTTGAGGACGTTATCGATTCGCCCAGCTTCGACGCGCAGAATGTTTTCGACGGAAGGCGCCGGAGCGGCAAAGTCAGGTGAAGCGGAATGCTCCGCTGCGACCGCGAGTGATGGAACCGCAGCGGTATGAGCGGTGCTTAACAGCCCTGAAGATTGGCCGGAGTTTGCGGCTTCTGCGGGGGTTTCAGTTAGCGGCGCAGTCTCTGACGTCACAGCGTCAGCGGAAACCTTGGGTGCGGCAGCCTGAATAACAGTGATGCTGACGTCAGCCGTGATGGTTGGAATATGGCACTTAACCCCGATCTGTTCTTTTGCCTGCAGGCTCGCGAAAATGAATTCAACCTGCCGCGATGCTGCCGGCGAGCTTGGCTCCGGACGAACGACGAGTACGCGTCCCAGGCTGCCGATGGCATGCTGAATCATCTGCCGGGCAGCAATCGGCATGCTGCAATGGGGATCGATCTTAACTACAACTTCATACAGCGCCAGGCCCGCCCGCTGAGCCTCAGCAATGGCTGCTTTTTCTGCAGCGCTCCAATCTTTTCCGGCACCGGGAGAAACAGCCTTTTTCTTACGCCGAACTTTCTTGGCGGCAGGAGATGCGGTGAGCTCGCTGATTCGCTGGCGCAGAGCCTGGGCATCGGGCATGGCCATGCCGGACTGGTAAGCCGCGATCATCTCCGCAAACAGATCGGCCGCGGCAAAGGCGATTTCTGCCAGAGCCGCGTGCGCTGCCGTACCTTCGAGCGAAAGTGCGTCTTCAAACTGGTGCGCTAGTTCGCTCAGTTCGCGCAGACCGCAGGCTGCCGAGTCACCCTTGAGCGTATGAACGCTGCGGCGGATGGACCGCACGATCTCCTCGTCGCCGGGATTCTTTTCCAGCTTGAGGGTTTCTTCGTTCAACGCCTGCAGCAGTTCCTGCGAGGTCTCAAAGAACAAAGCCCGCAGTTCCACGGCGCGTTCATCGGGAGGATTTGTCACTCTCGCACCTCAACTCGCTGATACGCCGTCCCGTTGTCGCGATGCACCATGGAAAATTTGTCGGTCAGTCCAAGCAGGCTCTCAGCATGGCCAACAAACAAGTAGCCGCCAGGATTGAGACAGCGATAGAACTTTTCAATCAGCCGCTTCTGCTCGGCCTCGTCAAAGTACATCATGACGTTGCGGCAGAAAATCACGTCGTTGCGCTGTGGGAGGTATTCGGTCTTCAGATTGTGAAAGTCGAAGTGAATGATTTCCTTCAGTGCTTTTTTGACGGCGTAACGATCGCCAACCTTGTCGAAATAGCGCAGGCGGAAGCTGTAGTCGACGCCCCCCATCTGGTGCTCGTTGTAAAGCCCTTCCTGGCCGGTGCGCAAAACTGAATAGCTGATATCGCTGGCAAGAATTTCCACACGCCAGGGGGGAGGAATCAGCGGCTTCGGCATGGTCATTTCCACGGGCAGCGGATTCCGCAGGTAATAGAAGGCGAGCGCATCCGCAGCCAGGATGCCTAGCGTGTAGGGTTCCTGGCCGGTAGAGCAGCCCGCACTCCATACGCGGATGGTGTACTCGCGGTGCGCCTGTTTGCGCTTGATTATTTCTTCGAAAGCGAGCCTTTGAAACAAATCCAACTGAGCTTTGTGGCGGAAAAAGCTGGTTTCGTTGACCGTAAGGTTCTCGACCAGCCGGCCCAGTTCCGCCTTGCCGTCGGCGCTGATCAACATCCGGTAATAGGCGTAGAAGGAATCCACGCGGCATTCCCTCAACCGCCGGAGCAAGCGGTCCTGAAGGAAATGCATGCGGCGCTCATCGAAGTGCATGCCGCACTCCTGGTACACCAGGGCCTGCAGCAGGCGCAACTCAGCGTCGGTCAAAGTGGGAGCAGGTGCGGCTCCGAAAGTGCTCATGCGTTATGTAAAACCCCGTAGGCCGAAGCCCCAAAATTCTCTGACGCGTGCGGTGCGGGCCGAAAGCCGTGGCCGGATACGCGTCTTCGTCTCGTACAAACTCTCCCTGCACGAATCCCCAAAACAATTTCCCGCTCGCTGATCTGCTAGCGAGCAGCCGCCGCCCGGGCTTCGCTTTTGCCGTTTTTGCTTTCTGCGTTGCCAGTCTGTGGAATCAAATTGCCCGGCGCCAGCAGTCTCGTCATGTCGAGCAGCACAATTAACCGGCCATCGACCTTGCCCAATCCGGTAACACAGTTCAGTCCACCCTCCTGAAATGCTGCCGGGGGAGCCTCCACATTTTCGCTGGCGATTTTCAAAACCTCGGAAGCCGAATCCACGATCAGCCCGGCGAGTTTACCCGCATGCTCGACAACCAGAATTCGATTTTGCCTTTTTATCGTGGCTTTCTTGTCGCCGAAACGTTTGCGCAGATCCATGACTGATACGATCTTTCCGCGCAGGTTGATGACGCCTTCCAGATAGTCCGGTGCATCGGGGACCGCGGTGATCTCAGGCACGCGCACGATTTCGTGGAGGGAGGTGATAGGTACGCCGTAGGTCTCACGGCCCACCTGAAAGCCGACGATGTGCAATTCGCGGTTCATCTTTCTCCTAAAACTCGACCTCTTCTAAGAGCGCGCTGCCGCTGCAGCGCGGCGGCTGTTGGGTTTCTTCTCTTCTTCGACCGCTATCCGCGCTGCTTCATCCAAGGTGAAGCGGTCCATAAAGTCGAGCAGCCCGCGAGACATTTTCGACATCTGCTCGGCGGAAGCTGCGAGTTCGGTAGAGCCAGACGTGGATTGCTGCACCAGTTCGCGCATGCGCTCCATGGCTTTGACTACCGCCTGCGCTCCCGAAGCCTGTTCTTCGACGGCGGAGTTGATTTCGTGCGTGATCTCATTCAATCGCGTGGTAGCGCGCGCGATCTGCGATGAGCCATGCGATTGCTCGTTGGTGGCCGCGCCGATTTCCTGGGCGAACTTGTAGACTTCAGTGACGACGTTGGAGATCTTGCGCAGGGCGGCATTCAGTTCTCCACCCAGATCGAGACCTTCGTTGACGATACCAGTCGAACGATCCATGTTCTCGACGGCTTTGCGTGCTTCCTTTTGAATGCTCTGGATCAGCTCGGAAATTTCCTTCGTGGATTGCGCTGACTTTTCCGCCAGCTTGCGCACTTCGTCAGCCACGACGGCAAATCCCAAACCGTGTTCGCCGGCGCGCGCGGCTTCGATAGCAGCATTCAGAGCCAGCAGGTTGGTCTGTTCGGCCAGATCGTCAATCACCTCGATAATCTTGCCGATATCGTCGGCACGCTGGCCCAGAGCACCGATGATTTCTCCTGAACTGGTAATGGTGGAGTTGATGCGGTTGAGGCCATCGGTGGCCTTTTCCATTGTGGCGATGCCGCTGTGGACTTCTTCACGCGAGCGGTTCGAGATATCGAGCAGAACTTTGGCTGTGTCGGCGACACGCTGGATCGACGCCACCATCTGATCAATCGAGGCCGAAGTTTCGCTGACACTGGAAGCCTGCACCTGCGTGCTCTTCACCATGTTCTGTACGTTCACGCTCATCTCGTGCATGGTGCTTGTGACTTCATCGATGGCCGAGGAAGCCTGCAGGCCGATCTTGGCCGATTCGTCGGAGGCATTGGCGACCTGCCCGCTGGCCGTCGCCACCTGAGATGAGGCGTCGCGCACGCTCCGCACCAGGCGTCCAAGGCCTTCCACCATTTTTGCGAAGGCGTTGCCCAGAGTGTCATTCGCTGACCGCGGCTTCACCTGAACCATGAGATCGCCGCCGGCGATGGCCTCAGAGACACCAGCCATTTCTTTCAGATAGACGACCATCTTGGCAAAACTGCGGGCCAGTTCACCGATTTCATCGTTGCCGTTCACATCGATGCTGTGCTGGAGATCTCCGGTGTCGCCGATCTGCCGTGAGACCTGCATCAAGTTGGTCAGAGGGGCAGTGATGGTCCTTGCCGTCCTGTAGGCAACCACCGCGCCTACGCTCAGCGCAACGATGGTGCTGAGAGCCGCGAAAAGAATGGTCCAGTTGCTGGCGGATTTGTCGGAGTTGCTGCGCAACTCCACCAGTTTGTTGTTTTCGGCGTCGGCAACGTCGAGTTCCTCGGTGGAATTCTTAACCCAAGAAGAGGCATCCTTCTGCAAATAATAGATTTGCAGTTCAGCCACTGTGGCGTTTCCGGAATCAACGTCCTTGCGCTTCTCAATCAGTGGTCCGGCGAATTCTTTGGCCCAGGCCTGTTCCAGTTGCTCAACTTTGGCAAGCGCGGTTCGCTCCTGTTCGGAGTTGGCCAGGGTTTTGCCTTGAGACAGCTTGTCCATCAGAGTGCGCATACCATCATTCATGCGCTCAACTTCGCGCGTATCGCCGCTGAGCAGGTAATTGCTGAGAAAGAGGCGGTCCTGCATCATCTGGAAGCGAACCTGGTTGGTGGCGTCCTTCAGCTCAAGTGAAGCCTTCGCTGCCTCCTTGGCCGCGTGCTCACGCAGCACCGCCATCAGATTGACGAAAAACAACACCAACACCATGAAGAGGATGATTCCGAAATTCATGTACAACTTCTTGCCAATCGTCATGCCGTTCCCTCCCGGCTGCCCCGCTTGACTACTGATGACGTTCGAATTTGAAATTCACAATTCCCGTACTCTCTTCTGCGGCAGGTTCGAAGCGCCACTTCCTGGCAGCCTCCAGAGCCGCTGAAGCCAATACCGGGTGTCCACCCACGACCTTGGCTTCCTTCACCGTGCCATCAGGCGCGACTACTACTTCCACCTTGACAGTACCGGTGAGGTTCATCTTGCGCGCCAACTCTGGATATATCGGCTGCACCTTGCTCCGCGCCCGCCGCACGATCTCGGTTTCAGAATCTTGAGTGTGCAAAGTTGTGGCGGCTCCTATCGCCAAGGCCACTGCCATCAACAGAGCTCCTGTCTTGCGCGCAGACAAAATTTTCCCTTCAGTGAAACCTTCAGCTTGGGCGTAGGAGCAAAGCCGTCGCCACCGTTCCCGTTTCGAAAAAACCAAGGTAATGGATGGGAACTACTTGAAATCGAAAGACTTAGTCTCAAATGGTGGGGATGTCCGGGCATGGGGACAAATTTAGTCGTGTCTCATACTCGTGGCGCGTGGTAGTAAATCTCACTGTGAGATGTCTCACGCGGGGTTTTTCTCGGGATGATTCACAGTTAGGCACCTCACGACCATTTTTCTTGACTCAATTTGAGATGGCGGGATACTTTGCCCTTAGTTTCAATCACTTGTGAGTTTCACAATCGTCTGTCTGCGCGCTGCGGTGACACTCTGAAGATGGTTGGGGACAATTCGACGCTGTCGCGGCCCATCCCGCTTCTGCCGAAGGACGAAGAGTTTCAGAAGCTGCTGCTGCGTATCGCCGACAAAGCGGCCGAGCGCGCCGACGCCTCCGCACTCATTCAGCTTTTCTGCTCGGCAACGCGGGAAGTTTTCCGCGTCAGCGGCGTCTATTTCTGGCGGCAGTCGGGAAACGAATTGGTCTGCGAACACGCAGACGGCAAGCTGGCCGAGCGTTTCATCGGGCTTCGATTGCGGCCCGAGCACGGCGCTGTCACCGCCGAGGCGGTTCGCGCCCGACACACAGTTTTTGTCAATCGTTTGCCCTCGAATCCGGCTTCTACGGCCGCTCGCGAATTCGAGGCGCGCTCGCTGATGGCAGCTCCTCTGGTTGTCTTTGGTGAAGTTATCGGCGCGGTCACCTTTCTGCATGATTCTGACGAAGAATTCTTTAATAACGATCTGGCATCCAAGGCGACCATTCTGGTGGGGCAATTGGGCAGCCTGCTGGAAGCAGCCCGCCTGAGCGAAGTCTCGCGCGAGGAGCATGGCCGGGCAGAGATTCTGGCTGAAGTCGCCACTTCGCTGCACGGAACGCCGGATGTATCGGCGGTGATTGAAGCGCTGGCGGATCGTCTGCGCCTATTACTGCGGACCCGTTTGGTTTCAGTGCTTTTGCGCCACGAGGGCACATTCGAACTGCGCGCAGTCTCGGCTGAG
The DNA here is from genome assembly GCA_030045935.1 of Candidatus Sulfotelmatobacter sp. GTDB lineage: Bacteria > Acidobacteriota > Terriglobia > Terriglobales > Acidobacteriaceae > Sulfotelmatobacter. The sequence continues at coordinate 4,489 of JASIEN010000665.1, read as the reverse complement.
ACGCCACAGCTTGCGACTTCGTTCCGCGTCGGGCACGACCGGCAAACGATCCGCTTTGCCGCTGACCTGGCACAACGGGCCGTGTCAGCCGGAGAGGTAATTACCATTTCCATCAGCGGCGACATGCACTCCCTGGGCAGCATGGTGTCGCCGGGCATGCTGATTGCCGCGCCTTTTCGAACCGCCCGTACCCAGGGCGCGATCCTAATCTATCCGCGTCCGGACGCCGCTTTTACGGCGGAAGAAAAGTCGCTGGTGTCAGCGATCGCGGGTTTCGGCGCAGTTGCCCTGGCTCATGCCGAACTTTCGGCAACCGCTCAAGCTCAGGCCCATGAGATGCAGCAGTTGCTGGAGATTTCTTCAGAACTAAGCTCCAGCGGCGATCTGGAACATTTTCTCCAGGCTTTCGTGGCTCGCGCCGGCGATTTCTTGGGCTATGAACGCTGCTTTATCGCGCTGCTGGAGGACGGCCAATTTCGCGTGCGTTACGCCGTTGCGAAAGGAAAGCCCCGACGGACAGATAGCATTTTCCCCGAAGGCATTGCTACCCGCACTCTTCGTTCCAAGGAAGTTTTCTGGTCCGATGATTTGCGGCAAATGCCGGGCGCAAACCTGGAAGTGCTGGCCCAACATGATGCGAAACAGTTGCTGGCTGTGCCCCTGCTCGGAGCGGATGGGCGTGTGTTGGGCATGTTCGGTGTCCTCGAGCGCATCGATGAAAGCGGCATATCGCAAGAGGACATTCGCAGGGCGCGCTCGCTGGCGGCACAGGTTTCCGTGGTGCTGGAAGTCGCCCACAATCTGCATCAATCCGAGCAGAATCGTAAACGCGCAGAAGCGTTTAAGGACTTGGCACAAGAAGTTGACGGCTTGTTACACCTGCCCGAGTTTGCTCGCAGGTTTTTGAAACGCACCATCGCTTTAACTGGAGCGCAAAGCGGCGTGATTGGACTGTTTCAGGATGGACACTGCCAGACAGTCATGCTGCATCTGCCGGATTCGGACAAAACCGCTGAACTGGGAAAGCCTGAAAAACCACAGATCACCGATGGCAGCCAGAAGCTTTTGGAGACAGATGAAACCCATGAGAGTTCCACGCTGGCAGAGCCGGCAAGTCCGGCAGCTGCTAGCCGCCGGCATCATGCTCTGGAGAAGCGGCTGACACAGGCTATTTCCGATCTTGCCACTAAACAAAAAGACGCAATTGTTTCCGGTACAGCCGAGGATCTCCTGGGTACGGGGCTCGCGGCTGAGCTGGACTGGAACGATGTGTTCAGTTTTCGTCTGGTCGATCGCGCTGGCAAGACCGCGGCGCTGCTCTGTCTTGAAAGGCGCGGGCGTCCGCTCAGTCAAGATGATCGCGAGTTGCTTCAGGCGATCGTCAACCATGCCAGCATGGCGCTCGAAAACGCGCGCCTGTTTACGCGTGTTGAGCAGGCCAATCGCCACTGGCTGGAAATCTTCGATGCCATCACCGATCTAATCGTAGTTCATGATGAGTGGGACAAGGTTTTGCGCGTGAATCGCTCGCTTGCTGCCATGATCGGTGTGGCTCCAAGTGAGCTCATCGGCATGGATATGCGGGCGCTGTTGGCGCTCACCAATGAGACCACTCTCTACTCCTGTCCCTTCTGCCGGTCCTTGAGCGGCGACAGCGACGAGTTTGTTCATGCCGCGCTCGACCGCACCTATCTGGTCTCGACCTCGCGCATCCACAGCGCCTCGGGCGAGAGCCTGCAGACTATTCACGTTCTGAAAGATATCAGCGACCGGCGCGAGGCCGAGCGGCGTTATCACGAATTGTTCGACAACATCCAGGAAGGACTTTTCTTCAGCACGCCGGGAGGGCGCTTTATTGAAGTGAACGACGCCATGGTGACGATGCTTGGCTACTCCAGCCGGGAGGAGTTGCTGCAAGTAGACATTCCCACGCAGATCTATTTTTCGGCCGAAGACCGCAAGCGTCACCGCGAAGCCCTTGACAAGAACGGCTACCTGCGCAACTTCGAGGGCAAGCTGCGGCGCAAAAACGGCACCCCCGTCTATGTTCTGATCAACGCCTTCGGAGTTTACGACAATTCCGGACAGCTGTTGCAAACACGCGGACTCATGCTCGATGTTACTGGCCTGCACACCTATCAGTCGGAATTGCAGCGCGAGCGCGATTTCTCCAGCAAGATTCTTGGTGCGACGCAGAGTTTCATTCTGGTCGCCGATACCAGTGGACTCATCAGTTATGCCAACCGCAGGTGGTATGAGGCGGGTTTCGAGCAGCGGGATCTGTTGGGACATCCCTTACTGGAGCTGGCTGCTCCCGGCTATGTGCGCCCACTCGCTGATGCGCTGCAGGCGGTTTTACGCGGCGGGCAGGTCGACAATCTCGAGCTTCATATCATGCGTGGCAACGGCCATGCCGGCCATTTCTCGGTCAATCTCAGCCCCATGCGCGATGAGCAGGGCAGTATCAGCAGCATGGTTGTCGTGATGACTGACATCACGGACTCCGCTGAACTGCGCGACAAACTGGTGCATGCAGAAAAACTGGCGGCGGTGGGACAACTGGTTTCAGGCGTCGCCCACGAAGTTAATAATCCGTTGACCGCGATTCTGGGATTTGCCGATCTGCTGTTGCAAAATCCTGATTTGCCGGATAACGCGCGCAAAGATTTGCGCGTGATTCTGCAGGAGGCGCAACGCACGCGCCAGATTGTTCAGAACCTGCTCAGCTTCGCTCGGCAGATGCCGCCCCAGCGCAATGCCGTGCAACTCAATCAGATTTTGCGGCGCACCATTCAATTGCGCTCCTACGATTTTCACAGCCACGGCGTGGAGGTGATGGAGCACCTCGACGAGGGCCTGCCCGATGTAATCGGGGATGCCCATCAGTTGCAGCAGGTGTTTTTGAATATATTGAACAACGCTTATGATGCCGTGCACGAGATCGGGCGGCCGGCCCGCATCGAAATCATGAGCACGAAGGCCGGCGACTTTGTAGAGGTTTCCTTCCGCGACAATGGTCAGGGTATTTCGCAGCCCGACCGGATTTTCGATCCTTTCTTCACGACCAAAGAAGTCGGCAAGGGAACTGGCCTCGGCCTGAGCATCTGTTACGGCATCGTGAAAGAACACGGCGGCGAAATTCTCTGCCACAACAATGCCGACGGGCAGGGCGCCACGTTCATCGTCCGCTTTCCCGCAGCGCCCCACACTGCTTCGCTGGGTGTGGCCGCAGGAGTGATACCCACATGACAACACCAGCAACAGCGCAACCACAATTTCTACCAGTCTTGCTGATCGAGGACGAGCCTTCGATCATGGCCCTGGTGAGCGCGACCCTCGAACGCCATGGCTATAGTGTGGTCTGCACCGAGAGCGGAGCGGAAGCCCTGCACATGCTGGAAAAAGGCCAGTACCTTGGTGTCGTGTCCGATATGCGCACCCCCGGCGGCGTCGACGGCGCACAGGTGCACTTGTGGATTTCCGCCAATCGGCCTGATCTTGCCGATAAAGTCATTATCATTACGGGCGATTACGCTAATGAGGAAACCGTGACGACACTAAGAAAAATCGGCGCACTTTACCTGGAAAAACCCTTTCGCGTGCAGGATTTAATTTCGGCAGTGGAAAAAACCATGGGGAAGGCCCGATGAGCATTAGACTGAACGACCCAGCCAACAACAAGGAAGAGCTGCGCGCGCGGCTTCTGGTCATCGACGATGAGAGCAGCATCCGCAAGCTGTGCATGACCGTGGGCGAAGGGCTCGGCTTCATTTGTCTCGAGGCCGACAGCGGCGAGTCGGCTCTGGCGCTCCTCGAAGAGCAGCCGGTGCACATGATTCTCACCGACATGGTGATGCCTCTCATGTCAGGGCTGGAATTTCTGGAGCGCGCGAAGAAACTTCTGCCGCGCACCGAAGTCGCGCTCATGACCGGGCACGGCTCTATTGAAACTGCGGTGCAGGCGATGAAACTTGGCGCCTATGACTACATCACCAAGCCTTTCTCGCCGCTGGAAGACTTGCGCATGTTTTTGCGGCGCATGGCCGACAAAGTTCGGTTGGTGGAAGAAAACGAGTTTCTGCGCCAGCGCATGGATTCTGAAACCGCGGTGCACGGCATCGTCGGTTCCTCCATGAAAATCCAGGAAGTGCTGCGCATGGTCTCGCGGCTGAAAGACACGCGTACAGCGGTCTTGATTTCTGGCGAAAGCGGAACCGGAAAAGAGTTGATTGCCCGCGCCATTCACTTTCGCGGCGCGTTCGCGAACCGGCCTTTCGTCGCTGTCGATTGCGGATCGCTCGTGCCCACGCTGATTGAAAGCGAATTGTTTGGCTATGAAAAAGGGGCTTTCACCGGCGCTCTGAAATCGAAACAGGGGCTGTTTCAAGCGGCCGACACCGGCACGGTTTTTCTGGATGAAATCGGCGAGTTGCCCCTGGAGCTGCAGGCCAAGCTGCTGCGCGTGCTGCAGGAAAAGGAAGTGCGTCCT
>JASIEN010000664.1 GCA_030045935.1 Candidatus Sulfotelmatobacter sp. | reverse complement strand
GCCAACGTGCCAGTAATACTGAAAGTCACCGTCACGGTCACGGACGAAAACGGCATCGCCGTCCGGGACGCGCGAGTCGAGTTGCGGCCGCCAGCGCCCGCGCTTGTATTACGCTGCACCACAGATTTTGCCGGCCGATGTGAATTCAACAACCTGCACTCCGGAACTTACGAAATCCATGCCGAAAAAACCGGCTTCTACGCCGTCGTGCAATCGGGCGTGCAGATCAGCACTGCGAATGTTGATGTGGTTCTTACCCATCAGCAGGAAGCGCGCGAGGTTGTGAACGTCACCGAATCGGCGCCCACGATTGATCCTGGCCAGATCGCCAGCAAAGAAGAACTGAGCGGCACCGAGATTATCGATATTCCCTACCCTGGTTTCCACGATTATCGCAACGCATTAGTTTTCGTTCCCTTGCTCACGCCTGATGCCTTCGGACAATTGCATGTGGCCGGCGCGGAGACCTGGCAGACTCTTGTCATTCTCGATGGATTCAATGTCACCCAGCCCACCTATGGACAGTTGGCGGTGCGAACCAGCGTCGACTCCTTCCGCTCAATTCAAGTTCTTCCCAGCCGCGAGCCGGCGGAATATGGAAAAGGCTCCGGCGGTGTGATCGCTTTGAACACGCGCATGGGCGATGACCACTTTCATTTTCTCGCCACCGATTTCATTCCCGGCTTCCAGACGATCAAGGGAATTTCGCTTGGCCAGGCAACGCCGATTTTCACCGTGTCGGGACCGATCCGCAAAGGCAAAACCTGGTTTATCGACGCGCTCAACGGCGAATACGACAACAATATTTATGTGAACCTGCCCTCCAACGCCGACACCGATCACATCTGGCGTATCGACAATCTGGCGAAATTGCAGACCAATCTGACGACGCGACACATTCTGACCCTGAGTTTTATTTCCAACTATTATCACGATCAGTACGACGGATTATCTCTTCTGCAGCCGCAGTCGACCACCCCCACTGATTATGAAACGGCTTACATCGGATCGTTCAAAGATCAATACTATTTTCGCGGCGGGGCTTTGCTTGAGACGGGTTTCGGCATAGCCCAATACACGGTAAATCTCACTCCGCATGGAAATGAACCCTACATCCTGCTTGCGCCAGGACCTACAGGTTACCAGGGCGCGGCGGGGAACTATTACTTACACCAGAACACGCTCGCCCGCAGAGTGCAGGGGTTGAGCAATTTGTATCTTCCGCCGCAACAGTGGCACGGGCGCCATGATTTTAAAGTGGGAATCGATCTCGACCGCCTGAACTACAACGCAGAATTCCTGCGGCAGCCGATTTCTTTTTTACAGGTTGGCCAGCCACCTGCAGGACAATCACCACAGCCGTGTCCGACTGACGCCAACGGCGTTCCAATCGTTCCCGCGACTACGTGCGCACGTTATTCAGTATTCTCCGGAGGCACATACAACACAATTTTCAACACGGAAGCGAGTGCGTATGTCGAAGACCGCTGGCAGATGACGAAGCGATTGCTAGTCGAGCCGGGGTTGCGCTTCGACGAGGATCAAATTGTCCGAACCCCGTTGCTCGCGCCACGTCTGGCCGGAACTTACATTCTCGATGACGCGGGAAATACAAAACTTTCGGCCGGCATCGGCATTATTTACGACGCCAGCACGCTGGGAATAATTCATCAGCCGTTCGAAGGCCAGCGCACGGATTATTTTTTTGATGCAAACGGATGCCCGCAAGAGCCGAATGGTACAACTGTGCCTTGCAGTCCGCCGCCGGCAGCGGAACCATCCCCAATTCCTATTCCCTCAACATTCAGCTATAGCCCCAGTGCGCTTTCTGCTCCGCGATATATCAACTGGAGCCTCAGCCTGGAAAAGAAACTTCCCTATGCCCTGTTTCTAAAACTCGAGTTTCTGGAGAAACACGGCTCCCGCGGCTTTGCCTATAACACGCTGAACGGAGCTGTGGATGGAGACTTCATTCTTGAAAATCACCGCGACGACCGCTACGACGCCTTCGAAATTAGTCTGCGCCACCGCTTCCGCCAGTACTATGAAATTTTCGCATCGTATACACGCTCGCGAGCGCACACTAACCAGGTCTTCGATTTCAGTATCGACTTTCCCCTCTTAAGCCCGCAGTTGCCCGGACCCTATCCGTGGGACGTTCCCAACCGCTTCATCGGTTACGGAATTTTGCCCGGGCCGACCTTGCCAGTCATTCACAAATTCGACATCGTCTGGTCGGCGGAGGCTCGCACTGGTATCCCGTTCCTTGCCACCACAGATCAGCAGGAGATCGCTCCGGGCTATCCTCCGGGCAGCTTCCGCCTTCCCACCTACTACACGATCAATCTGCAGTTCGAAAAGCGATTTCATCTTTTCAAACGTTATTGGGCGTTGCGGGGTGGCTTCGACAATGTGACCAATCACGCGAATGTCGCGCTGGCCAATGGAATTCTTGATCCAACGCATCCGCTGCCCACGTATATCGACCAAAACGGGCGGGCATTTACGGGGAGGATTCGATTTTTAGGCAAGCAATGATGGATAAACCCGCGTCAAATCTCCAGCACAACCTTCCCGAAATTCTTGCCTTCCTGTAGCAGCTTATAACCCTCTTTAGCGTGCTCGAGGGGAACAACTTTACCGATGACCGGAGCAAGTTTGCGCTGTTCGATCCACTCCGAAAGCTGTCGCCATGCCGGGTCCATGATTTCCGGCTTCCGTGTTAAATAGGACAGCCACAATCCCTGCACCATCGCCGATTTCGCGTACAGCGCCCGCAAATCAAGCTGCGGTGGTTTACCGGTTGCCGTGCCATATTGAATGACGCGCCCGAAATCGCGTACACATCGCAAGCTCTTAGCTGTATGCTCGCCGCCTAACATTTCGAAGACCGCGTCCACGCCTTCGCCACGGGTAAGATCTTTAATCACTTGTTCGTAATCCTGCTGCTTGTAATTGATCCCATGCTGAAGACCCAGCTCTCGCACTCGGGCGAGCTTTTCATCGGACGACGATGTCCCATACATTTCAATGCCGAGGATTTTGCCAATCTCCACGGCCGCCGTGCCGACGCCTCCGGCCACAGCATGAATCAGAATGCGCGGCGGAGTGAACGCGGACGTGGGAGCAGCCGCCGGCCGTCCGGCGGAGCGAAGCTCCGCAGCGGGAATCATTCCCGCCTGCCAATATCCCAGATAAGCGGTGAAGTAATTTACCGGAAAGGCCGCTGCCTGCTCATCGCTCCACTGTTCGGGTGCCGGCCAAAGCATATTCTTATAAGCCGCAACTTTTTCGGCGAAAGCTCCCCACTGGATATAGCCCATCACTCGCCGTCTCGTGCTTTCTTCCACACCGCAAAATTCACGTCCAGCAACCAGGGGCGCAGCGGGAGTTCCGGGATAACCGCCAAGTGTGGTCATCACATCGGCGAAGTTCAGTCCGCCGGCTTTGACATGTACCATCGTTTGTTCTTGCGTCGGCGCTGGGTCGGGAAATTCCTTCACCGCGAGCGCCTCCGGTCCAGAGAGGCTCGTAATCACCAGGGCTTTCATGAACAGAGTCTAGCAGGAGAGCTGGAAATTGCTTGCGCGGTCGCAACGATTGCTCGAACCAGCCTTTGCCTCAGTTTCTTCGCTGCCTCTGCGCCGTCAGGTATATACTTTGGGCGGTAGATACTAATGTTCCTCCCGGCTCGCCTCTACCGGCCGGGACGGGGCGCATATTCATTCCCCTAATCCGCGCCCCGCATATAAGAATGCCCTTTCTCAGCCGGGGGGCGGCGAGGAAGCGGCACCGGTGCATCGTGCAGAACTGTGGCGAAGCTGCATCGGGGGAGGTTTATTGTGAACTTAGTACTTGTACGTCTTCTTTTTGTACTAGTTGTTTCAATTACCTGTTACCTGATTGCCCCGTTCGAACGCTCCCAAAATGTGGATGCAGGCATCGGTGCGCTGCTGGGCCTTGCTATTGTGCTGTTCGAGTGGAAGCTGCGCACCGTCAGCCTGAAGCGACTGATTGGCGCGGCTATCGGGAGTTTCCTCGGCATCTGCGGCGCTTACCTGTTTGCCCTCGTGATCCGCAACAGTGTTCCACCCGGCAGCACGCAGAGCTTTCTCCAGATTCTGGTGATGTTGCTGATGGCCTATGTTGGCTTGATCGTCGGCGCAAACAAAGGCGACCTTCTCAATCTGGCGGCGCTGGGCGGCGTATTCGGCGGTGAGAAGCAGGGCAAGAAAAGCTACAAGATTCTTGACACCAGCGTCATCATCGACGGCCGCATCGCCGATATTGCGGAGACTGGTTTCCTCGATGGCATCATCGTTACTCCTCAATTCGTGCTGCGTGAACTTCAGCTCGTCGCCGATTCGGCCGATTCGCTGAAGCGCAATCGCGGTCGCCGCGGCCTCGACGTGCTGCAACGGCTGCAGAAGATGGCCACTTTGCAAATCCAAATTGTGGAAGACGATTTTCCGGCCATTCGCGAGGTCGATCTCAAGCTGATCGAACTGGCCAAATTGTATGAGGGGAAGATCATCACCAATGACTTCAATCTGAATAAAGTCGCGCAGTTGCAGGGCGTGGAGGTGCTCAACATCAACGAGTTGGCGAACTCGCTCAAGCCCATCGTGCTGCCAGGCGAGATTATGAAGGTCTTCATCCTCAAAGAGGGCAAGGAATACAACCAGGGCGTCGCTTACCTCGACGACGGCACCATGGTGGTCGTCGACAACGCCCGCAAAATGATCGGCAAGACCATCGAGGTCTCGGTTACCTCAGTTCTTCAGACCACGGCCGGAAAGATGATCTTCGGCAAGTGGGACGAACGGGCATTCACCAGAACCGGTGGAACGGTGACGCCGACCCCCTCGGGTGTGACCGCTCCAGCGGCGGTAACAGCTGCCCTGCCCGTAGAAATCAAGCCCGGGGCTTCGTCGTAGCTAAGTTAACCGCCCCGGCGTCATCGCGAAGCCCCGCGTCTTCAGGCTGACCCTCGGCTTCAGCCGCGGGCGGCCCGGGCCGCGGGGGCGAGGGATCTTTCATGCTTTGAATTCTACGCAAAATTGCTTCACTGGCTTGAAACCAGCGATTTGAACTCCACGCGCCGCACTCGTATACTTACACCCCGCTATGAAGGTGGTTGTAATCATTCCCGCTGCGGGTTTGGGAACACGCATGGCCCCGGCTCACTCCGCCGGTGACGGCCAGAAGAAGACGCGCACTTCCAAACAGTTTACGGAACTGGGTGGAACGCCGATCCTCATTCACACATTGCGAAAATTTGCTGCCGTCAATGCGGTCAGCGAAATCTGGATTGCTCTTCGGCAGAATGAGATCTCCCCTTTTCAGACGCGCCTGAAAAGCGAAGCGAAAGATATATTCGGGAAGAAGGTCGAGTTCGTCGTGGGCGGCGAGCATCGCCAACAATCGGTGCACAACGCGCTCAATGCTGTTTCGGCGGCGCCCGAAGATATTGTTTTGGTGCACGATGCCGTCCGCCCGCTTGTCACGCTAGAAATTATCGACGAAGTGATTGCGGCGGCGCAGAAATATGGAGCGGCCATTGCAGGAATGCCTGCTGTCGATACCGTGAAGCAGGTCGAGCGCACCGCTGAAGGAGCCCTCATTAAAGCTACGATTCCGCGAGCAGCCATTGTGCTGGCACAGACCCCGCAAGGATTTCGCTACAGCGTAATCAAGAAGGCGTTCGATGAGGCCGCTGGCGATGGATTTCTAGGTACGGACGAAGCTTCTCTGGTGGAGCGATCGGGCCAGCCGGTAGCTGTGGTGATGGGCTCGCCACAGAACATTAAGATCACCACCCCGGCTGACATGGAATTGGCGGAGTTCTATTTGGGAAAGTAGGCCACGGATTTCGCGGATTTCTACCATAAACCACGAAGCATTTAGACTCGTTCCACTGACCAATGCCAACGACCAAGGGCCAACAACCGACGACGCGCATTGGCTACGGCTTCGATTCCCACGCATTCCGCCCGGGCATTCCGTTGAAGATTGGAGGAGTTGCTCTGGCGCATGACAAGGGCTTAGGCGGACATTCCGATGGTGATGTCCTGCTGCATGCCATCACGGATGCTCTGCTCGGAGCGGTTGCCGCGCCCGATATTGGAGCTTTGTTCCCGCCTTCCGATCCGAAATGGAAGGGCGCCGATTCGGTCGTGTTCCTGCGCGAGGCTTTGAAACGTTTGCGCAGCGCTGGATATCGCGTGGCAAATCTTGACGCCACTTTGATTCTGGCTGCGCCGAAGATAGGGCCATATGCAGCGAAAATTCGTACGCGCGTTGCCCAATTGTTGGGCGTCAGGGCCGATTGCATTGGTCTGAAGGCGAAAACTCCAGAGGGATTGAATCTGGAAAATGCCGCACTTGCTCACGTGGTTGTGCTGATAGAGAAGACCACTCCTACGCGAAAGCCTCGAAAAATATCGCGAACGTAAGTCTATTTTGCCTGCCCCTCGGCAGCTTCAATCAGAGCGTGGAAAATGCTGCGAGACGGGAGGTCTTGATCGATCGAGCGCTCGGGATGCCATTGCACGGCAAGCACGAAGTGATCGGGATCGGTTCCTTCCAAAGCTTCGATAATGCCATCATCCGGGCAGCGTGCCGAGATGCGAAGGCCCTGGCCGATTCTGCCGGCTGATTGATGGTGCGAGGAGTTCACGGGTAACAAGATCGTTTCTCCACAGGCTGAAGCCCCGTCTGATTCGTTCCCCTTACGCGGTTGCTTCGATGCCTCCTTCCACGACTCCCCCCGCTGTTCTCCACCGACAATTCGCGCCAGCATCGACTTCTTTTCAATCTTCACTGTGTGCGCTACCGGAACGTTTCTACCCGCTTCGTGATTGACGCGCGTGCGCAATTCCGGCGGCAGGAAATCTGCGATGTGCTGCACCAGTGAACCTGAGCGAAAGACATTCAGGCTTTGCAGGCCATAACAAATTCCGAGAACCGGCTTGCCGGTCTCGTAGGCATCTTGCAACAAGAGCATGTCAACCGCGTCGCGTTGAAGATCGGGAGCGGCGCTGTGTGGCGAGCGCTCCGCTTCATATTTCGCCGGATCGACATCAGCTTTGCTACCGGGCAGAAGCACGCCATCACAGCGCTTGAAGATTTTTCTGACTTCCTCTGCGCCGCTATCAAGCGGCACGCGCTCCGGCTCGCCCCCAGCTTGCGCGACCGCGCGTTCATACTGAACGATTGCGCGATCGGCATATTCGCGATCCTGCGAGTGGGGCATGGGGATGGCGATTCTCGGTGGCATTCAGCTCGCCCGCTCGATCGCAGCTAGGGTCTTCGATTGCCTATAGTGGCGGACCTCAATTGTGAGCGAAAGAATGAAGATAACACTTCCGGCGACAAGCGCTGTCGGTAAGGCAATGAGCCGGTAGGCCACCCTCATATCAGGATGAACGTGGCGGAGGGTTGCAACAATGAGAGTGCCGACGATGCCGAGCAACAAGCTGACGGCGAAGGCGATAAGGGTGCAAATGAACGTCACAAGTACCACCCGCACCGGGATAGTGAACCAGCGGGGTGGCCGTGCCTGCGCCATGATTTAGCCTACATCAGAGTAGACGAATGTGCATTTCTGCCGAGCGTACAAATTTTGAGGTGCTGATCTAAATCGCCGGCCCGATCGGTTCGGTGTCTTGTAGAGCTTTACGCGGCGCTGAAGCGCCGCTTTTTCCGCCAAAAGCTCACGGCTAAAAGCTTAGGCCCCAAAAAGCTAGCCAATATGTCGTGCGATGAGTGTCACGCGTCGCTGTGCGCTGCATCACAGTTTGCTCCCGTACCATCAGCATAAAGTTTCGCATGACAGGGAAAGTCTGGTATCGGAAGCATAGGGTATGGGGAAGCTCAGCTTACTAAGAAAAATGGGCATGGTTTCGGCGTTGAGTCTGGCGGCGAGTGCCTCGCATGCACAAACTTTTGCGACGTTGATGAGTTTCGATGTCGCGAATGGCGCAAATCCACAATCGGTCCTGGTCCAAGGCACTGACGGAAATTTCTATGGAACGACGAGCGGGGGTGGTGCCAACCAAGGTTGTGGTTCTGTTTACGGCTGTGGCACGGTGTTCAATATCACTCTCACCGGCACTCTGACCACGCTGTATAGCTTTTGTTCCCAGCCCAGCTGCGCCGATGGCTATTATCCTGCCGCTGGACTGATTCAAGGCAGCGATGGAAACTTCTACGGCACAACGCCAAGCGGCGGGGCCAGCAGCAATTGTGAGTTGGGGTTGGGCTGCGGCACGGTTTTCATGATTACCTCCAGCGGTACTCTGACCACGCTCTACAGCTTTTCCGGCCCGGACGGCGCCCGGCCCTACTCGGGCAGCTTGGTGCAAGGCATCGATGGCAACTTCTACGGGACGACTGCGGCCGGCGGGGCCAACGGCAACTACGGAACGGCCTTCATGATCACTCCCACGGGCACTCTGACCACGCTCTACAGCTTCTGTTCTCAGCCAAGTTGCGCCGATGGCAACGCGCCTTTCGGGGGATTGATCCAAGCTACCGACGGGAACTTCTATGGAACAACCGT
>JASIEN010000663.1 GCA_030045935.1 Candidatus Sulfotelmatobacter sp. | reverse complement strand
GACCAAAATAGGCCAGTACAGCGGAGGCAGGTGCGCGAAGCCTAATGACGCCCCCACGGCGGAATACGGCAGCCAGATACCGAACACCATGATCGCGAGGGTGGTGAACATCAGTGGCCCGCTCGCCCGGCTTTGGATGAACGGTATTTTGTTCGTGCGGATCACATGGACGATGAGGGTCTGCGTCATGAGCGATTCCACGAACCAGCCCGTCTGAAAAACCGCCGCGCGGGACGGGTCCCAACAGTGGAACACCCAAAGCATGACGAAGAAAGTGGTGTAGTCAAAAATCGAGCTCACTGGACCGATCCACAAGATGAAACGCCGGATTTCTTCAATATTCCAGGGGCGCGGCCGTTCTATTTGTTCTTCGTCTACATCGTCGGTTGGGATCGGCACCTGGGAGAAGTCGTACAGAAGATTGTTTGTCAATACCTGGATTGGCGCCATGGGCAGAAAGGGAACGAACGCGCTTGCTCCCAAGACGCTAAACATATTCCCGAAATTCGAACTCGCTCCCATGCGAATGTACTTGAGAATATTTGCGAACACTTTGCGGCCTTCATTCACTCCCCTCTCGAGCACCATGAGGTCCTTCTCAAGCAGGATCAGGTCGGCGGATTCCTTGGCGATGTCGGTGGCCGTATCCACGGAGATGCTGACGTCGGCTACCCGAAGCGCGGGCGCATCGTTAATTCCGTCGCCCATGAATCCGACGACATGTCCCTTGGCACGAAGGGCACGGATCACTCGCTCCTTGTGTGCAGGAGAGAGCCGGGCGAACAGAGTCGCTTCTTCCGCCGCCTCAGCCAGTTCAGCATCGGACATTTTCTCTACGTCGCCTCCGGTAAGCATGGGATCGGCCGGCATGCCTACATCCCTGCAGACCTTGCGGCTAATGAGATGGTTATCACCCGTTAGAATTTTCACACCCACGCCGTTTTCATGGAGAGCTTCGAGGGAGCGCGCGGCGGTGGCTTTGGGCGGATCAAGAAATGCGACATACCCACGGAGCACGAGTTGCCGCTCATCCTCCTTCGAACAGATTTGTCTTCCGGAAAGCTCTTTCGTCGCGACCGCGAGTACGCGGAAGCCGTCGCTGCTGAGTTCCTCGTACTCTTGTTTCAGTCCTTCGAGTTGGCCGGGAGAAATAGGCTGGACTTTGCCGTCCAATTCAAAGTGCGAAGAGTGGCGGAAAACTTCCTCGGGAGCGCCCTTGGTGAGAAGAATGTTTCGTCCTTGGGGATCTTCCACCAGCACAGACATCATCCGCCGTGTGAAGTCGAACGGGATTTCATCCAGCTTCTTGTACTTGTCGAGGCCCCCCTTTTCGTGGAAATCCGGAGAATCGAGAATCGCGCGGTCGAGCAAGTTTTTGAGCCCCGTTTGGAAATAACTGATCAGGTACCCATCCAAAAGCACAGCGTCGCTTTCACGCCCCGTAATATCGCAATGGCGCATGAGGACCACGCGGTCCTCAGTGAGAGTACCGGTCTTGTCCGTGCACAGCACGTCCATGCCGCCGAAATTCTGAATGGCGTTGAGCCGCTTAACGATCACCTTTTTCCGGCTCATGGCAATCGCGCCCTTGGAGAGGCAGACGGACACAATCATAGGCAGCATTTCGGGCGTCAGGCCCACAGCCACGGCCAGCGCAAAGAAGAAGGCGCTTTTCCAATCGTGTTTCGTAAATCCGTTGATGAGGAAAACCAAAGGCACCATCACAGCCATAAGGTGGATCATGAGCCAGGTGAAGCGGTTGAGGCCAAGGTCAAAACTTGTTTGCGCTCGTTCACCGGTAATCGAGCTGGCCATGCTTCCGAAATAGGTGTGACGCCCGGTGGCGACCACCACAGCCGTCGCCGTGCCGCTCTCGACGCTGGCCCCCATGAAACAAATGTTTTTGAGCTCAATTGGGGATTCCACGGCCTTAGTTTCCGGGTCATGGAATTTTTCGACAGGCAGCGATTCACCAGTGAGACTTCCTTGGCTTACGAATAAGTCTTTAGAACTCAGGACTCGCACGTCACCAGGGATCATGTCGCCGGCCGAAAGCTGCACGATGTCGCCCGGCACCAGTTGCGCCAGGGGCATCTCCCTGGCCTGGCCATCGCGGACGACCCTCGCGGTGACGTGGATCATCGCCTTGAGCTTCGCCGCAGCCGCGTCGGCCCGCGACTCCTGGAGAAAACGAAGGCCAGCACTGAGCACTACCATCGCGGCCATAACGGAGCCGGCACGCGCATCTCCGGTAACGAACGAAATTGCCGATAACGTGGCGAGCAGGATAACCAGCGGATTGCGCAAGATCCTCAAAAGACGAATGGCCCAACCCTGCGCCTTCTCTTGTGCCACCTCATTCGGACCCACGGCGCTGGCCCGCTCTTCGGCCTCCGTCTGCGTCAGGCCGTTCAAGGACGTGCGCAGATCCCGAAGCAAGACTTCGGCGTCCTTGCGCGCGGCTTCGAGCACAGCGGGCGACACTTGAATCGTCCGGCCTTTGCCGTGGTTCGGCGCCAGGCTATGGCGAGGCGCGTACGAAGCCAAGCCCGCGCTATTCATTGGCAGAAAATGGGGGGGCAGAAGATCGCGACGCGCCAACAGCGCTTTCACATTTCGCGCGCCACTGTTCGATCCGCGCCAGTTCGCGCTCCGGACGGTCGGCGACCGTCTCGAGCTTGCCTGAGTACACCCCACCGTCGTTACCGTCGAGTGAAATGAACTCGCCTTCGTGGAACAAGTGTTCGCCGATTCGACAGAGCCGCCGGTGGAGATCGATGTCCAGGCTCGGGCATCCAACCAGGCACACTTTGCCGAGCTGCCGGGCTATTACCGCAGCATGGGACGTACGCCCGCCGGTTGCCGTGAGGATGCCGGCTGCGCATAGCATCCCTCCGATGTCTTCCGTCACAGTTTCTTTGCGGACCAGGATGACAGACGTGCCCTCCTTTGTAAGGCGTTCGGCGGCTGTGGAATCTAAAGCGATTACTCCGGCCGCGCATCCCAGACTCGCGGCCGCGGCACGCGCAAGGGGCAGGGTTCCCGGGTTGATCAAATGCGTTCGAACCACAGACGCGATGTCGATTCCCGACAACCTGGCGAGCCCTTCGCTGGATTCGATCAGACCTTCTTCCACCAAGTCAACCGCAATTCGCAACGCGGCCCAGGGCGTCCTTTTGGCTGATCGGGACTGCAACAAATAAAGCGTGCCGCGCTGCAGCGTAAACTCGAAGTCCTGAGCGTCGCGAAACAATGCCTCGAGCGTTCGTCCGGTTGCGCGGAGCTGTGACCAAACCTCGGGCAAGGCTTGGCTCAGGCGGCCGGAATCGCCAATGGCCTTCTGCCCTCCCACGATATCTTCTCCCTGCACGTTGAACTGGAAATCCAGGTAAAGTTGTGGCTCGCCGGTTGAGGGATTGCGCGTGAACGCGACCCCCGAACCGGAAGCGCCGCCCGCATTTCCGAACACCATCATCTGGATTGTGGCCGCGGTTCCCGCCGTTTCGTCGATTCCATTCACTTGTCTGTACGCGGCCGCTTTGGGGGCGTCCCAGGAACGAAACACGGCGAGAGCGGACTGTTTGAGCTGATCTTTCGGGTCTTCCGGAAACGGCATTCCCGCCAGGTCTTCGAATTTCCGCAGCATGCGCCGCACACGATCGCGAAGCTCCCGGAAATCCGGCTCGCACTCCGCGTCGTCGACGGGTCGCGCTTCTTTCTGTAGTTCCTCCAATGCTTGCCGGTCTAAGCCACAGGCCACTTCGGCATAGTTCTGCACGAACCGCCGGTAACTGTCCCAGGCAAGGCGCGGATTTCCTGTCATTCCGATCAATCCGTGAACGGTCTCGGAATTCAAGCCGACGTTGAGCACAGTTTCCATCATTCCCGGCATGGAGACCGCGCTCCCGGAGCGGACCGATACCAGCAGCGGACGCCGTGGCGATCCAAACCGGAGCCCGCTGGCGCGCTCGATCATCGTGATCCCGGAATCGAGCGCGCGTTCCAGCGCGCTGTCGCCAGGCCCCTGCCGAAGGCGCTGGTACCAGGCCGTGGGCAGCACGAACGCGGCCGGAACCGGAAGTCCAGAGGCGGTCATTTGTATCAGATGCCACGCTTTGTTGCCGACCTGATCCGCGTTCACATTCGGTAACGGCGTGCCAGTACGAATCGGATAAAAATCGGCCACTGCGACGCTCATAATCCCCGTTCCAGTACGTTGCCGAGAAGATAATCCCGCGCAATCAGTCCCGCCGCTTTCAAGGCATCCGCGGCTTCTTCCAGACCACGAGCCATACGTGAGTACAAGTGAAGCTGCCGGAACCCGCGAGCGTGCTGTACGGCCGCGAATGTCAGGGCGCGTTCCGCATCGTCCGCCTGATGTTCCAGTCCGAGGAGGCTATCGATCGCGGTAAGGAAGTCGCCGGCTTCTTCCAGTTGTCCCGCTCCAGGAGGGCCGGTGTGGATGGCGTGGGTGAGAGCTTTAATCCATTCCTGGGAGGCTGCCACCAGCAGATCGGCTAGGGCGCCGAGCGCGTTCCAAGGCTCGCCGGAGGGCCGGCTGTTCACGAGAAGCCCGAGAAGAAAAGCGGCTTCCTCCAGTTCATCCGCGGCATCGTCGGCGGCTTCCACAATGCGGAATAAAGGATTGTATTCCGGGCGGCGACGGACAGCCTCGCGGCTTGCGGCAACCAGTTCATCGGCGTCATGCTCGAAGCGGCGCGCGCGCTTGGCCAACTTAGCATAATCCTGATCGCTAGCGCCTACGCCCCGGATCGCGTCCCTCACCTGTGAAGCGATCTCGAAAATCAACCCGGCGTGTTCATTCGCCAATTCCAGCAGGCGTTTCCCCTCACTGCTGAAATGCGCCTGAAGTTCCGCGCGGATGCGGTCCCGAAGAAGCCCCGGACTTTGATGATCGCGCAGCATCTGCGCCGCCGAGCGGAGAACAAACCGCAGGAAGTCCAGCGCGGCATCGTCCCCGAGCACGTCGCTAAGGCGATCCCCAAAATGCATCGCGGAGCCTGCCGTTTGCTCGATGGCGTCGTTAATCAGCCGCGCGCCGCCCGCTTCCAAAAAGCCGCAATGCCCAACCTCCTCCCCGGCGGCCCAAGCCAGTAGGGCGAGCCGCTGAGGGCCTCGCAGGAGTCCGCGCAATTGTTTCCGCGCACGATTCCAGTCGATCAAAAAAACCAGGCGCGAGCCGAGAAATTCCAGGTACTGTAGCAACTCTTCCGGTGTCTTCGCGTCCAAGCAGCCTTTCACCAGATAGAATGGTGCGCCGGAGGCCAGATGGTTTAACTGCCTGCTCTGCTCAGTCTCCCAAGCTACGGTGTAAGAGGCGAGCATGTCACGCAGGAATTGAAGCCGCTCCAAGTGAACATCCGAATAGGTGAGCCGCGCGCACATTCCCTCGACGTGGACGACCATTACATGAGCATCGGTCTCGCCGATATCGTTCTGGATCACCAGTTTCGTGCCGGCGCGCGTGGCGGTCGTGGCCAGCCCCGGATGGTTGAATTTCAGCGGAGCCGTGCGGTTCACTCCGGTCATGAAGGCCCTGATCAGGACTCGGTCGGCGGGCTCAATGTGGTAGACGGATGCGCCGTCGACGTTCTCCTCAGCCAAGAGGTCCTGCATTCCCAGCAGCGCTTTGTGAAGATCCATCACGAGTTGGTGGATGCTATCGCTCTTGCCTTTTCCAGCGCGCGTGATCTCGCCGATGGCTCTCGCAGGCAGCCAGTCGTTTTCGGGCGCCGGCATACACGCCAATAGATGTTGGCATCGTTCGGCGAAATCGCCTTTCGTTACGGCCGGGGCCGCCATAATGCGCAAATCCTGGGTGACGCATTCGAGCAATCTCGCGCAGCGCGGTATGCGATATCGCCCATTCTGACGCTCGGAGCCTCCGGGAATCTCGTCGAAGTCCGGATTGTCAACCCCACAGGCCAGGCGCTCCGTGCGCAGTGAGGGGGTTTCCTGCTCTGGATTATCGGCATGCGAAGCCGCGATCTGCAAGAGGCTGAAGTAATACTTTAGGCGATCATTGGCCTCCAGGGCGGCCCTAATCTCAGCGGGCTGTTTTAGTTCCAGCTCCCCGATCACATCCAGGACTTGAGTTTTCATCGCAGTGGTTTGGCCTGCCGCGAAAGAAGCTGCAATCAATGTTCCGTCATAGCCTGGAACAAATCATTTCAGTCTTGTTACAATACATTCAATTTGCCGGGCCGGAAGCCATTTGAGATTACCTCCTAGCTCGATACGAAGATTGAACGCTTCGCGTTTACTCTGATTCACGTCTCCGGCAACGCATTCACTGTGCGCTTGCCACAATCTCGACGATACACATCGGACGGTTTGCTCGAACGTTTGACGCGCACAACGCATTCGCTGTGTGCCTGGCGTTTCGATAGTTGATCTTGCAAATGCCTGCAGGGGTTGAGAACTCTCAACGACGCGGAACGATCTGCCCGATTGGATTTCGGACCCACTCATCCCTAAGGATGGCGTGTACGTCGTCCATCGTCGGCTGACGGGTGGGTTGGGGCGGGTTGTTCCGGGGCTCCGGTCTCGGTGCGGTTCGTTGGGGAGGCGCGGGTTCCGGTGAATCTGACGCTGGATCGGACCCCTCGAATAAACGAACCGAAGAGTCTGGGGTTTCGGGGGGGACATCGCCGGCGGGGTCGTCGTTTCCGGCTTCGAACGGGGCGGTTAGAAAATGATCCGGCTGCCGTGCGACGGTGGTCTTGCGCCGGGCTTGGACGGTGCGGAGCTCGGCCGTGTTCTTTTCCACCGAACGGCGGATGCGGCTTTCGTAAAGAGACAGGAGCTGAAGCTCACGGGCGTGGGCGATCCAGGTGAGGCCCTGGGCGAGGGCGGCGTCGACATCAGGGTTGTCGGAGTCCTCGGGGACGTGGTCGATTTGGCCGAGGGCGAAGATGGAGTTTTCCAAGGCACGGGCGCGATTGAGGCGCCAGCGGTCCTCGGCGATGGCCTGGGCGAGATCGATTTCGAGAGCGCCTTCGGGGGCGAGGGCTTCGCGGATGCCATCGCAGTGCTTGGTGAAGGCTTCCTGGTCTTCCTTGGTGTGGACGTGGATTTGGCCGGTGAGTCCGTGGCGGACGGCGTTTAGGGAGGAACGCTTCTTCCCTGCGGATGTACGCGGCCCGGTAGAGTACTGGGCGTTTTGGCGTCGGGCGTCGAGTTGTGCTTCTGTCATTGAAAGTCTCCTTTTTATAACCG
>JASIEN010000662.1 GCA_030045935.1 Candidatus Sulfotelmatobacter sp. | reverse complement strand
CTGCAGCTTTTCGCCTCCGATATGGCCGCACGCTTCGCGCAAATGTGCAACGTGAGCGTCTACCGCGACGGCAACATCATCCAACTGGCTCATATTTCGCTCGGAGTGGACGAAGCGTGCAGCGGGTTGAATTCGTTTTCTGCGCTTTTGGTGGCGGCGATCCTGCTAGGGCGCTTTTTGTGCGATCGCTTGCCGGCGCGCGCGCTTCTGTTCGTTCTGAGCGCCCCTTTGTCGATCGCCGTGAATGTGTTGCGCGTGAGTGGCACCGCGATTTTGGCGGATTATAATGAGCGGTTAGCCGTGGGTTTCTATCACACCTTCGCCGGCTGGTTGGTTTTCGTGGTGGGCTTTATCGCCTTCTTAGGGATCGCAAAGGCCACCCACTCGATTTTGGAAAGCTGAAAATGCCGAGGGGGCAAAACAACCCGCGGTTGCTCCGCGCCGCGAATTGGTCGTTCGCCGGCGTGGCGGCGATTCTGTCGGCTACCCTAGCGGCTTCGGCATTCACAGAGCGGGAGCATCCCCAAACTCTCGCGCAGCCGCTCGCGTCCATCCCCAAGACCATGGCGGGATTCTCCGCGCAGCAGGACGCCCCGTTGCCGCCCAGCCAATTGAAGCGTCTGGTGGTGAGCGACTATATCTCACGAATCTATGCCCAAAACGGCCATCCTTTGAGCCTCCTGATCACGTACTACGCCGAGCAGCGCGCGGGCGAAAGCATGCATTCGCCTAAACATTGTCTTCCGGGGAGCGGATGGGAGATCTGGAACTACGACTCGACTACCCTTCCGCTGCGCGATGGCCGCGTCACCGTAAACAAATATTTCATTCACAAAGGCAACGATCGCCAAGTGGTATTGTACTGGTACGAATCGAGCTCGCGTATCATCGCTAGCGAATATCTGGGGAAGTTTCTGCTGATGCGGGACGCCGCTCTGAATGGACGCACGGATGGAGCGCTGGTGCGGATTATTGTCCCCGACCAGCCCGAAGCCGTCGAGCAAGCCGTGGAATTCGCCTCCCGATTGATTCCGTATATAGAGCGCTGCTTTGGAACGCGAATCGCTGTTGCCGATAAGACATAAATGCGGTCAGATCTCCCCAAAATTTTCCTTCAATTCTCAGGTATTTTTTTAACGCTGCCTCTGGGCGCCCAGGCGTTGCGCGTTTCCGCCCTCCCGGGCATCAGCGGCAGAGACGGCGCCGTGACCCTGGAGATCGCTTCCCCGCCAGGAAAAGAACCCGCGGCGCTGCAATGGGAATTTTCCGTTCCCGATGCGTTGCTCATCGAGGCGGAAAGCGCGACCGCCGGCAAGGCCGCCCAAAACGCGCGGAAGGCGATCCAGTGCCGGATGCAAGTCAATCTTCAGAGCGAAAAAAATCGCTTCTACCGTTGCATCCTGATCGGGGGCGTCGATCGCATTCGCAATGGTCCGGTGGCGATCCTGAAATATTCGGCGCAGCCAGATACCAAAGCGGGAAAATATGGCATCGACGTGGTCCGAGCCTTTGCGGTTTCCGTGGACGCCAAAAAGGCGCCGCTCCTCGATGTCTCGGTGGGCATCGAGATTTTGAATTAGATGGGGAAAACAATTGAGACTGTCCCTTCATCTGTGCGGTGGTTCGGCCTCAGAGTGCGCTCCAATTTCGAGCACCAAGTCAGCCGTTTACTGCACGCCAAGGGCATCGAGGAATATGTCCCGGCCTACCGCACCCGGAGGGCCTGGTCGGACCGGGTGCGTGAGATCGAACTGCCCTTGTTTCCCGGCTACGTGTTTTGTCACATCTCTTTGGAAGCACGAACCGCGGTCCTGGCGACCACGGGCGTAGTAGGTTTAGCGGGCCACCAGAATCAGCCTGTGCCCATCGACGATTCCGAACTGGCGGCCGTTCGCCGGATGGTGGAATCGCAGTCAGGTGTGGAGCCTTGGCCCTTCTTACGAGCCGGCCAGCGTGTGCGCGTGCGGCGCGGCCCACTGGCGGGCGTGGAAGGCATTCTGTTGCGGACCAAAGGAGCCTGCCGGCTGGTGGTCTCCATCACGCTGCTCGGGCGATCAGTTGCATCGGAAATCGACGCAGCCTATGTACGGCCCTTGTGACGGGCCGTAGAGCGCGCTTCACCACAACCGCTTGCTGACGCGCGCGGCTCAGTAAGTCCCAGGAGCGGTCATTGGCGAGTTTCGCTAATTGTTGGGAGCGTTCTGGGCCGGAGCCGGAGTGTTCTGAGCCGGAGCCGGAGCGTTCTGGGTCGCGGCCGGAGCGTTCTGGTTGTTCTGATTGTTGTTTTGATTCTTCTGATTCTTCTGCTTCTTGGGTTTCTTTTTGCCCTTGGTGTTGGCGTTGTCTTCCTGCGTCTGCGCGGCGGCTTGAGCAGTGGGGGTGTTGGTGGTCGTCGCCGCTTGCGCACCCGGCTGCGCGGTGCGCGCGTCCGGTTGACCGTCGATGGCCGCGGCGCCGCCGTTCACCGGCGCGACCGTCACATCGCCCTGGAATGCCGCCGTCTCCGCCGGAATGGGAACGTTGGCGGGAATGTTCTGTTTGGGATTGTTCATTTGCGGCGCGCCGGTCTTCGCCGCCTGGCTCAAGTCCGGGCTGGGCCTGACAAAG
>JASIEN010000661.1 GCA_030045935.1 Candidatus Sulfotelmatobacter sp. | reverse complement strand
GACGGTCAAGTTCCTTCTTCAATTTCGAGACGCGGCTGAATTTTTCGAAGGCATTGCCGTAGTCCGCCTGGAGCATTTCTTTTTGTTCGATGGCTGCGACGTGCTCCACGGTGACCTCGACGCCATCAACTGTGCTAAGAATACTGCCGCCCATTTCATCGAGCGCCTGGGCAAATTGCTTGATTTCGGACAAGGCTTTGACGAAGAGCTGATCAAAACGAGTTCCGAATGCAGAATTGTGCGCGGCAACCGTGGCCAGCACGCCCGGGTGGTAAAAGGAAGTATCGAGCCAGCGTTTCACTTCCCGCACGCGCGAAATAACGCCGGAATCGATGAGAGCATTGAAATCGCGATAGCGAGCGATTTCTTCCCGTAGAGGATCGAAATTGCGCAACAGTTGCACGTGCTCTTCGGCAAGCGTCGGTACATCAGTATCGGCCAGAATTTCGATCAGCGCGATTTCGAAGGGAGACAGCGGCAACGCGCCATCGAGCCCGTAGCCATGTTGCTCCCACTGCCCCGGGACCCGGGGATGGCGATACAGAAAAGTTGCCACCACGTCGGTCTTGTCGCGGTTGACGTCTGTGTATACACGGCGGCGGACGAAGTAACGAAGCAGCGCCTCGGCTACTTCTGAGTCCGTATCGGGCGTAAGCGCCTGTCGTAGCATGGCCGGCGTGATCGCCATATCTAGAAGGTGCAACCAGCGCGACATTTGCGAAAGAGTTTGGGGAAGGTCCTCGCCGGACTGGCGCAACGAGTCTTCATCCAGTCCCCTCGGAACCGGCACGTCACCGCCCAGCGAATCGTGCAACAGTTTCTGATAAAAACCCTGCACCGTCGCGAGGATGGCTAGTTCAAACCTGAGGTCCCCGGCCAAACAATGCTCCCGCAAAGCGAGATTTTCCCCTGTGGTTAGGGAATTTCTTTACTTCTGTTCAAGTAAAGTCGAAAGTCACCAGGGCAGCAAGTTACCAGCGTGTGCGATGTTGAGTTTTTCGACAATCTTCTCGGAAGTACATGCACTTTTGGGGAAAAAGCGCAGACATGCGGTTTCAGAAAACCACGGTTTTGTTGCCGTATAGAAGAACTCGGTTTTCCGTATGCCAGCGCACAGCGCGTGAGAGAACGACCTTTTCAAGATCGCGTCCCTTACGAATAAGGTCCTCAACCGTATCGCGGTGCGAGACGCGGACCACATCCTGCTCGATAATCGGGCCATCGTCGAGAACTTCGGTTACGTAGTGACTGGTTGCGCCAATTAGTTTTACGCCACGCTCGAAGGCTTGATGATATGGGCGCGCCCCGACGAAGGCCGGAAGAAACGAGTGGTGAATGTTGATGATGCGTTGCGGGTAGCGGTTGACGAAGTCGTTTGACAGGATCTGCATGTAACGGGCTAGGACCAGAAAATCGGGTTTGTTCTGGTCGATCAATGACTGGATTTTTGCTTCTGCTTGGTTCTTATTGTCTTTGCCCATCTGGACAACAACGTAGGGGACCTTGTAGAAGTCGGCGATGGGCTGGTTATCGGGATGATTCGAGATGATCAGCGGAATGTCGCAGTTGAGTTCGCCGCTGCGATGGCGATAGAGAAGATCGACTAGGCAGTGGTCGTAGCGGGAGACGAGGATAATCATGCGCTGGCGATGGGAGGATTGCGCCAGCCGCCATTTCATCCGGAATTTTTCGGCGACGGGCGAGAAATGTTTGCTGAAATCAGCGAGATTCTTATCCGTTAAGTCGATGTCGAAATCTTTGGGATCGAACTCCACGCGCATCAGGAACAGTCCGGATTCTTCGTCGGCGTGCTCGTCCGCGTGGAGAATGTTGCCACCGTGGCGATAGACGAAGTCTGAGATTGCCGCGACTTCGCCTTTCTGGTCGGGGCAGGAGACGAGCAGGATGGCAGAGGGGGTCATGATAGCGCCGCGATCTTTCGCGCAACTGACGAGAACGCCGGGCCACGCATCTGAAGATCTTCCTTTTTAAACGGACCAAATTTTCTGATCCAAACGTCAATAACGATTCGTTCGCATTGTTCAAAGCCCAGCGGCTTTTCGCCGAAACTGGTAACTTTTGCGATCTCGCTCTCGATTAGCGACGCTTCGCCGTCATACTCATCGCTCGGGCAGCCGGTCGCCAGCAAACCTTCGATATCCTCGCTGTCAAGGGCGGCTTTAATGTCGCGAAATTTTGACCATGGGGTCATGCAATTTCATTTCAATTGGTGCGTCATCTCGAAGGCCCGCGTATTCGCCAGCGGGCCGAGGGATCTCTCTAGCCACAGCGCTTCGGGACGAGGGAGATCCCTCGCTGCGCCTGAAGAAAACGGCTCCGCTCGGGATGACGCACCAGAGAATGGCCTTTACTTCTTCAACACTTTCACAATCTCTCTCGCCGCGTTCGCGCCCGACCCTCCGGTCAATCCAGCGCCTGGGTGCGTGCCGCTGCCGCACAAGTATAAATTCTCAATCGGCGTGCGGTACCGCGCCCAGTCTAACAGCGGGCGCATGGTGAAGAACTGATCGAGAGCGAGATCACCGTGGAAAATCTGGCCGCCGGTCAGTCCGTAGTTTTCTTCCAGATCGAGCGGCGTGATGATCTGATGCGTCAGAATCAGTCCCGGTAGATCCGGTGCATATTGCGCGAGCGTCTGTACAACTGTTTGGCCGAGCGCCTTGCGCTGTTCTTCCCAATCTCCTTTCAGCTTGTAGGGCGCGTACTGCATGTAAATCGACATTACGTGCTTGCCATCGGGCGCAAGCGTGGGGTCGGTTAACGAAGGAATTGTGACTTCGAGATATGGCTGCCGCGAGAAGGTGCCGTACTTCGCTTCATCGAAAGCGCGCTCGAGATAATCGATCTCCTGGCCAATGTGAACGCGGCCTTTCAGCGCGGATGCTCCATCGTTGCTCAATGCCGTGAAGCTCGGAAGGCCTGAGAGTGCAAGGTTGACCTTCGCTACCGTGCCGTTGCCGCGATAATGCTGCAACTTCTGGACGAAATCGGGCGAGAGATAAACTGGATCGGTGAGTTTGAGCAGCGAACGCTTGGGATCGGCATTTGAGATAACGGCATTCGCATTGATTTCCTCGCCCGTAGCAAGTAGTACGCCAGTGGCTGCACCATCTTTGACGCGAATTTCGATGACCTCTGCGGAGGTTCTAATTTCTGCTCCCGCAGCCTGCGCCGCAGAAGCCATGGCCTGCGTGAGCGCGCCCGTCCCACCAGCAACATAGACTGCAGATCCGGCTGGATGCGGATCGCCTGCGGCGCGAATCAGTAACTGCAAGCTACTCCCTGCTGACCATGGTCCGAGGAACGTTCCGAAAATGCCACGGGCGGCGATGACCGCGCGCAACAACTCGGTCTCAAAATATTCTGCGACTAGATCGGCCACGGCCATCGGTCCCCAGCGCAGCACGCGGTACATATCGCGTTTGCCTAGATTGCGCAGGGCGCGGCCGGTCTTCAACAGGCTCCACAGATCGGCGCCATCGGGGTGGTCGATGTCGGGAGGAGTTGTGGCGAGCGCTTCGGCGATAACTTTGCTGATCTTGCCCAGCGATTTTGCGAACTCAAGGTATTTGCCTGCATCTTTCTGCGAAAAAGCAGAGATTGCCTGAGCCGACTTGTTTTCGTCTTGGTAAAGCGAAAGCGCGCGGCCATTGGGCGAGAGCGCCGTCACGCAGGCATCCGGCGTGATGAAGCGCGCGCCATGCTTTTCCAGTTGCATGTCGCGGACGATGTCGGCGCGAATCGGTCCTGCGGAATGCGAGAGGGTTGAGACGCGAAAGCCGGGATGAAATTCGTCGGTGATGGCCGCGCCGCCGACTTGTACATTGCGTTCAAGGACGAGCGGTTTGAATCCCGCTTTGGCGAGATAGAAGGCAGTGACGAGGCCGTTGTGGCCGCCGCCGATGATGAGGATGTTGCGCTTGCTGTTCATTCCTCTGTGTACCTCTGTGCCCGCTGTGTTGAAAAACTCGAAACACAGAGGACACAGAGCCGCACAGAGCTACACACGAACTTGCACGGCTTAGGCACCCACGTCTTTCAGGATTTCCAGAGCTGCCAGACGGCCGGGCGCGCCCATGATGCCGCCGCCGGGGTGCGTAGCCGACCCGCACATATAGAGATTTTGAATGGGCGTGCGGAAGCGGGCATAACCCGGCGCAGGACGCAGAAAGAAAAGCTGCTCGAGTGAAAGTTCGCCCTGGAAAATGTTGCCCTCGCTCAACCCCCATTCACGTTCGAGATCGAGGGGCGTGACGACCTGGCGGTGAAGGATGATGTCTTTAATATTCG
The DNA here is from genome assembly GCA_030045935.1 of Candidatus Sulfotelmatobacter sp. GTDB lineage: Bacteria > Acidobacteriota > Terriglobia > Terriglobales > Acidobacteriaceae > Sulfotelmatobacter. The sequence goes on along the minus strand of JASIEN010000661.1, from coordinate 63 downwards.
GTGCGTACTCGGCAATCGTATTGACGACGGTGTCGCCGAATTTTTCTTTCTCGGAGTCCCAAT
>JASIEN010000660.1 GCA_030045935.1 Candidatus Sulfotelmatobacter sp. | reverse complement strand
GAGTCCACGCCGCCACTTAGGAGAAAGCCGACTGGTACGTCGCTGATCATATGACTCTGAACGCACTCGTCAAGCAGCGACAACAGCTTTTGTTCGGCTTCCTTCTGAGTGCAATCGACGGGGGAGAAATGCAGATCCCAGTATCGCTTGATTTCGATCTTTCCCTGGCCGATTAACATATACGAGCCCGGAGCAAGCTTGTAGATGTTGCGCAGAAGCGTCTCTTCGCCAGGGACGTAATAGAAACTGAGAAAGCGGTCGACCATGCCAGGAACGACCTCCGGCCGCACTTCCTGGTCCGCAAGAATCGCTTTGATTTCGGAGCCAAAAATTATGCACGAGTCGGACAAGTAGTAATAAAGCGGCTTGATTCCGACCCGGTCTCGAGCCAGGAACAGACTTCCCTTCCTCTCATCCCAAATGGCGAATGCGAACATGCCGCGTAGTTTTTCAACGCATTCGACCCCGAATTCCTCATACAGGTGCACAATTACTTCGGTGTCCGTCTGAGTCTTGAACTTATGCCCCTTTTTGAGCAGATCTTCGCGAAGCTGCCGGTAGTTGTAGATTTCACCGTTGAAGACGATCCACACAGTACCATCTTCGTTCGACAAGGGTTGGTGACCTGTATTCAAATCGATAATTGCCAGTCGACGAAAGCCCAAGCCTACGGCACCCGAGATGTAATACCCGTCATCATCGGGTCCGCGGTGAGCGATCGTGTCCGCCATCGCGTGCACGAGCGAGGCCGGTACACGTTGTTGACGATCAAAATTTAATTTGCCGCAAATGCCGCACACAGAGTTGTTCCCCCCGACTGGACGCTTATCGGACTATGCCAACGAATTGATTCCTATGGCCCACTTCAGTACTGTGCCCCACTTGGACGCAGTCCATCGAATTCCTTGTCTGTCACCGAACGGAAATGCTAATGCCAGTAGAAAAAGCCGGATGAGGGCTGAGCAGCCCATGGTTGCGCGATATGCCAGGGCGTAGAGATAACCACGTGTCCTTTGATAGAAGCGGGACATAGCACGGTAGGTCATAATAGTCGACCATTGACTTGCCTGCCGGGAACTGCTCTTGCCTCCATGGTGGATGACCTGCGCCTGCGCAACGTAATAGCTTGAATACCCAAGCTCATTTACTTTGAAGTTCAGGTCTATATCTTCTGCATATATGAAATAGTCTTCAGTGAATCCACCCACTTGTTGGAAGATCTCTCGTCGGACCATAAGGCAAGCTCCGGGAATTACATCGACCTTCAATGGAGTTGCCCGATCTTGAAATAACGGAGCGATGTCCCAGAGCGGACAAGCGGGGAAGCGCAATCGAAGACTCTCGACGTTCAATAGTTGGTTCACGATCGTTGGGAATTTTTGAATGGAGGTAGTGGAAACCGAGAGGTCTGTATTCAATAGCTTGCCGCCAACGATGCCAGCATCCGGGAGCGAGCGCAGTGCTCTGCACATTTCGTCCAGAGCGCGTCCGAGCACTTTCGTATCTGGGTTGAGCAGGAGAAGCAATTCGCCCGTGCTGTTTCGAAATCCCAGATTGTTTGCTCTGGCAAATCCGAGGTTATCCTTGCTCTCGACAATCTTGATCTCCGGGAACTCCTTGGCCAGAGTCTCGATCCCGCCTTCAGGGGAAGCGTTGTCTACGACGATAATCTCAAATGAAGTCGAGGGAGAATGTTCATAAATGCTGGCAATACATTCACGCAGATAATCCAGTGAATTCCAGTTGACGCAAATGATGGACAGCTCCACGCGCGTTTCCTGTTCAACGTTGACCATTTTTTCCCACGGTCATCGACTGCACTGAAACTGGCGGCAGGGTCGGCTCGGCTACTTCCAAATCGTTTCGCCTCCGAAGAGACGTGCGAGCTGCTGGCGACGCAAATAGCGAATCAGCTCAGGGTCATTGACGCGTGGGGTGTTTTGCAGGTACGCGGTGATATATCCGTATAAGAGCGCGAGTGAAGACAGGAAATATGGCTTGCGCGGCAACCGGACCGCCGCTTTGGCAGCCAGGAACAGCGGATGATATCCCGAAACATAGTCGATCTTCCCATCCTTGACGAGCCCGCCCCATCGACCCCAAGACGCTCCAGTGAACCGATGATGTTGCAAGTGCAAGTCGGTAAAACTGCGGGTGGTCCAGCCCTGCATATTAGCCTTTACTTCATCCACCGTGTCAGACCCCGGCCCAACCCACAAGCCTCCGATCGATTCCCAACACGCGCGCCGATAGATTTTCGTACCTCCGCGGACGTGAAAGGTTGGATGCTTCTCCCAAACCATTTGCATCGATTCATAGTGATACAAAATTCCACCGCCGATGCCCAAGCATGAGTCGTCTTCGAATTTGCTGATTGCCTGTTCGAAATATTCGGGCTCGAATGAAAGGTCTCCATCAAGCTTGCTCATGAAGTCCCAGTTCCGGCATGTAAGAGCATTAAATCCATCATAGAAAGCCTCGATGATACCGGCGCCCCACCTCCGGTATCCACGGTCGGTGCGGTGTACAACTCGAATCCACGAATGCTCACGGCCTGCCTGGTCGGCAATTTCGCCAGTGCGATCTTTAGAACCATCGTCAACGATCACCCACTCCGCGGGTCTGACGGTCTGCCGGGTCATGCTCGCGATCGTCAACGGGAGAAACGACTCTTCGTCCCGGACGGGGGTGATTACTACATAGCAAGAGGTAGTCGATGGCATCAGCAATTCGACGGACCAAGTAGTCGCGTGCTCAATTTTTGTGCCTGATCGTCAGGTGATGAATTTATCAAGCACTCTGTTGGGATGCCCGGGAGATCGGCCAGATGTTCGGTGAGTTCGATTTTCGGGCGGACAAAAGGCACGGTGCAGGCGCACACCATCGCTAAAAGCGCGAACCACGCCATTCTGACCTGATCATAGTAGTTCACCCCGAAGAACGCGACAACATTGGCGAACACGGCCGTACCCAACAACCAAAAGAACCATTCTTCCTTTGTCCCAGCGGCTCGCTTCCTCGCATCTCCTAATTTCCCGAACGCTCGCGAAATGACCAGAAGGTAAAACACCAAAGCGGCCAATCCCCCCGCTTCTCCCACCGAGACGTACATGTTTTGCGCGTCCCACATGTCCCACCCCC
>JASIEN010000659.1 GCA_030045935.1 Candidatus Sulfotelmatobacter sp. | reverse complement strand
GCGCCTTTGGATTTGCGCTTGGTCATATACTCATAGCCGTGGTGGCATCTCCCGGCTCACGGTCACTCTCGAGGGCAGTTCGAGCCTCGCATCGCACTTGGTGACTGGATCGCGCTTGAGGCGTCCCTGGAAGACATAGAAGTAGTCCACTATGAAAGTTGTCGGTGCATGGTCAGCAAACGCCCAACTACGGACGTTCTTTACCGCACTTGGGGCCAACAAAGGATGGCCGGAAATCAACTTCACATCCGAAACCGCATGCCCGTCCGTCGTCACCTGCAGTCTCACCATGCCCTGAAGCGCCAGCGACTCCGCTTTATCCGGATACTTAGGACACACGAACGAGGTTACCGTTGGCAAGACGGGAGCTTTTTCCTCTCCCAGCACCTGCAATGCTAGTAGGCAAATTGCTGACAGGAGAGTAGTACGCACTCGTATGAAACTTTGTAAAGCACCCATCGGGACGCCCTCACCCATTTATAGCAAAAAAACAACTTGGCCACGGACCGTCACAGCGTTCCACGGATCAAGAAAACAAATCCGTGCAAATCCGTGCCGATCTGTGGCCAAAGAAGTTGCTATGCCACCGGTTCTGGCTTTTGTTCCTGGACAGCCCACCCCTGCGGCTTAAGGGCATGATTGACTACGTACGCCACAAATCCCGCCACGATCAGAATCATGCCGAAGGCGAACGAACTCATTCCCAGCACCGACTCATGTTCGCTACGGATGACCGAAAAGCCGAGGAGCAAGATAGGCGGAATGCCGATGGCAACCGCGCCGAGCAAGCCTCCCGGCACACGGAAAGGCCGCGGCAGTTCCGGTTCGCGCAGGCGCAGGACGGCCAGAGCCGCAAACTCCAGCAAAAGGCTCGCCCCGTAAAGCAGGATGTCCAGCGTCACCAGCCGGGCAAACCCAAGGCCCAGGCACATCGCCCAGCCGACGGCCAACGCCGAAATGGCGACCCATGGCGCCCTCGATTTCGGATGTAGCTTGCCGAATACCTTCGGCAGCATTCCATCTTGTGACATAGCGAGCGGCAAACGAGAGTAGCTCATAACCAGAGCGTTAAACATGCCAAAGCCGCTAATCATGCCTCCAAGTACAACGCCCACCCGGAGCAGCGGACCACCCAGCAACCCGGCAATATCCGCCCACGACCCGGTCTCCCACGCTGTCGGCTTCAACCCAGTCGCCCACATTGCCGCAAACGGCAGAACATAGCTCAAGGCGACGATGCTGACCGCGACCAGCATGGCCCGCGGATACGTCCGCTGCGGACGCTCCACTTCAGTGGCGATGGTCGAGGCATTGTCCCATCCCATGTAATTCCACATGCAGATGAGCAGCCCGCCCAGGATGTCTACGGTAGAAGTAGTAGGTTTCGTGACCGCGTTGGCCAGTGCACCGAGCTTGAAGGGCGCCAGCAGCACAACCGCCACAAACGGAGCCGACAGCGCGAGGAACAGCCAGAGCGAAGTCATCGAAACAACTTTAACGCCAGCAATGTTCAGCAGCGCACAGACCACCACCACGCCCAGCGCGACCCACCACCCGCGATTTCCTTGCTGGAAATACGGGAACATGCGCGTCAGGTACGCCACGAACAGTGTGGGGTAGATCGCCATGTCGAAAATCGACGCCACCAACGAGAGCCAGGCCTCCTGGAATCCCCAGAAATTGCCCATGGCGCGGCGCACCCAGGCGTAATAGCCGCCTTCAAATGGCAGCGCGCTTGAAAGCTCGCCAATCATGAAGGCGGTAGGCAGGCTCCATAGCAGCGGTGTGAGCAGCAGAATCAGAATGCCGCGGCCATATCCGGCGCCATGAATAATGTCTTCGGTGCCGTAGGTTCCGCCCGACACCATAAAGAAGGTGGCGGCGACTAAGGGCCACAAGGTGAGCCTGACGAATTTCTTGCGGTTGGGGACTGCGGCGAGAGGTAGGGGATTTGCGAGTTGTCGACGCGGGGCGCTAGCTGTTGCCAATTTCGATGGCTTCCTCCTCAAGCGACTCACTCTCAGCTACTCCGCAGCGTGGCTGGCTTCGTTTGAAGCGTTGCTCGAGCTTTCCGGTTTGTTTAAATTCCGGAAATTCCGCTGGAGTTAGTTCGCAAGTGTGAGATTACGGCAAATTCTGCAGGATGCAAGAAAAATGTGAAGATTCTCGAAAATTTTTGTAAGCGGGCGGGCTGGTACGGAGGTAACGAAGTCGGCCACGGGGATCACGGAGTCACACGGCCTGCTCCCATTACCCCGTGATCCCCGTGGTGAATCACTTCTCCCAACTATCGCCATCGACCAGTCGTTTGATCCCATCGCGCAAACTTCGCACGTTGAAATTGATCAGTAAGCCGACTCCGATACCGCTGAGCCGCATGTAAGAGAGCATCTGCGCCTGATGCACCGGATGGATCGCCTCGACGCTTTTGACTTCGACGATGACCGTGCCTTCAACAATAAGGTCGATGCGGTAGCCAAGCTCGATCTTTTCTCCGTCGTATATCACGGGCAGTCCAACCTGGGTGGCGACTCGATGTCCGCGCTTCCTTAGCTCATGGGCAAGGCAAGCGAGATAGGTGCTCTCCAGCAAACCAGGTCCAAGCACGGCATGCACATGCATGGCGGAAGAGACGATATCGCCGGAGATTTCGTTGACTCGAACGGGCTTGAGGAGTGAAGCGCGGGCAGCCATCCGATCTGCATATCACAAAACCCGTGATACCCCGTGCAATCCGTGGTAAATATTGCAGTTGAGTCCCGATTCGAAACTAGACCTTTCCCCACAACTCCGCCCGCGGATCTTCTGGATTCAGCTTGGCGAGCTCTTTCAACAGCTCTTTCGTGCGCTCATCGCGGGGCATGGGAACCGTGATCGTGACCTCGACAATCTCATCCCCGCGCACCCCTTCTTTGGTTGCCGAGGGCACGCCTTTTTCGCGCAGCCGCAGCTTTTGCCCCGACTGCGTCCCCGGAGGAATCTTCAGCAACGCTCGCCCGTCGATGGTCGGAACCTCGACCTTCGCTCCCAGCGCTGCCTCGGTCGCGGTGACCGGGACAGTCAGGTAAATGTCGTCGCCGTCGCGCCGAAAAATCGGGTGATCTCCGGTGCGAATGATCACATACAGATCGCCTGGAGCGCCGCCATGCACGCCAGCATTCCCCTTGCCCGCCAGCCGGATGCGCTGCCCGTCGCGCGTGCCCGGCTTAATGCGAACTTCCAGCGGCTCGGTTCGGCTGATCGTCCCATCGCCGTGGCATTCGGGGCAGGTCGTGAGGTTCTTGCCGGTCCCATGGCAGCGCGGGCAGGCAACATTAAACTTCATGCGCCCGCTCGTCTGCGTGATCTGGCCGGTCCCGTTGCACTCAGGACATTTCCCCGGCCCTTCGATATATCCTTGGCCGTGGCAATTCGGGCAGGTATCCTGCCGGGTGATATTCAGGCGCATCACGCCGCCGCGAATCGCCGTCCAGAATGGCACGTTGACCTGATATTCAAGGTCTGATCCCGCTTCTGGCTCGGTTTCCACGGCTGTTGCGCCGCCGCGGCCGCCGCCAAAAATTCCGGAAAAAATGTCACGAAAACCACCGCTGCTTCCAGCGCGCCGGCTTGAGCGCGCCTGATCCGCAAAATCCGAGAAATCGAATCCGCTGAAGTCGAACGGTACGCCCTGTCCGCCAGCCTGGCTCGCGCCCGCGCCCGGGAAGCCGCCGAAACCGCCCGCTCCAGTTGGCCCGCCGCGCGCATATGCCTCGGCCGCCGCCGGATCAATATTGTCCGAATAGAACCCGACCTGATCGTAAATCTTTCGCTTCTTGGGATCGCTGAGAACGTCGTTGGCTTCTGACAGCGCCTTGAATTTCTCTTCGGCTGCCTTGTCCCCAGGATTTACGTCCGGATGGTACTTGCGCGCCAGCTTGCGAAACGCCTTGCGAATTTCATCGGCCGATGCGGTCTTCTTTACGCCGAGGGTTTCGTAATAGTCTTTCTTGGGAGGAGTTGCCATTTAGAGCATTCAGCGATCAGTTGTCAGGATTCAGCTTGTAAAGTTTGTCATCCTGAGCGAAGTTGCGGTCCGCGTTAGGGGAGACAACGTAGTCGAATGACCTTGCGTTCCTTTACAGCAGTCACAAGTGCGAAACACAAGGTCCTTCGACTCCGCAGATGCTTCGCCTTCGCGAAGCACCTGCTACGCTCAGGATGACAGCTTACTTCTTGTCTTCCACATCCACGTATTCAGCGTCGATCACGCCTTCATCTTTCTTCTGACCACCGCCGTTCGTGCCCGCATCAGCTCCCGTTCCAGCGCTCGGCCCTGCCCCTGGACCACCCGCGCCGCCCTTCGACTGCGCCGCCTTGTACATCTCTTCGGCCAGCTTGTGCGAAGCCTTGGTCAGGTTCTCGCGAGCACGATCCATCTGCGCTTTGTCGTTCGACTCGAGCGCCTTCTTCGCGTCGGCCAGCGAGTTCTCCACGTCGCCGCGATCCGAGCCGGAAATCTTGTCGCCCGACTCTCTCAGCATCTTTTCGATCTGATACACCATGCTGTCGAGCTGGTTCTTGGCTTCGATCGACTCACGCTGCGCCTTGTCTTCGGCGGAGTGCGATTCGGCCTCTTTCGCCATGCGCTCGACCTCTTCCTTCGACAGGCCTGAAGACGACGTAATGGTAATCTTCTGGTCCTTGCCCGTGGCCGTATCTTTTGCGGTCACGTTCAGAATGCCGTTGGCATCGATGTCGAACGTCACCTCGATCTGCGGCACGCCACGCGGAGCCGGTGGAATCCCGGTCAGGTGGAACTTGCCCAGAGTGCGGTTCTGCGCCGCCATCGGGCGCTCGCCTTGCAGCACATGCACCTCAACTGACGTCTGATTATCAGCCGCGGTCGAGAACGTTTCCGTCTTCTTAGTCGGAATCGTCGTGTTGCGCGGAATCATCGGCGTCGAAACTCCGCCCAGCGTCTCAATCGACAAAGACAGCGGAGTCACATCCAGCAGCAGCAGGTCTTTCACCTCGCCTGCCAGCACGCCGCCCTGAATCGCCGCGCCAACCGCCACGACTTCATCAGGGTTCACGCCCTTGTGACCTTCCTTGCCGAACAGCTCCTTCACCAGCTGCTGAATGCGCGGCATGCGGGTCTGTCCGCCGACCAGCACGACTTCGTTGATCTTGCTGGCGTCGACCTGCGCATCTTTCATGCACTGCTTGCAGGGCCCAACCGACTTCTGGATGATGTCCTCCACCATCCCTTCCAGCTTGGCCCGCGTCAACTTCTTCACCAGGTGCTTCGGACCGCTGGCATCGGCCGTAATGAACGGGAGATTGATTTCGGTCTCCATC
>JASIEN010000658.1 GCA_030045935.1 Candidatus Sulfotelmatobacter sp. | reverse complement strand
GCGCAGGGATTATTACCAGATTCCAATTGATCCGGATCTCAACTCAACCGGCGATCAGTGTGAGCCAGGGCGTGACTTTGAATTTGTCGTTAACGAAGAATGCAGCGACGCCTCCATTGACACCGATGGACGATGGGGGGTAGTTCGTCGGGTTGGTTACACCGTACGCCTGGCAGGTCTGAGTGCAGATGTACACGTTGCTGAAGTAGTTGTACTGGTGTTGAAAGAATCCGTAGAGGCCAGCCTGAATATCGTTGTTGTGGAAGTTGGTGCCGATGGAAGCCTGAGATCCGACGTAGTTGGCGGTCTGCGTGACGTTGGAAATAACAGGGATGTCGTTCGGTCCGCCGTGGTAGTCAGCACCGTTGTAGTGATAAAACGGCGAGACGGTCAGCAAGGTTTCCGGGCTGAAGGTGTGAACCCAGGAAAAGGTTGTGTAGGCATCAGGCTCGACCTCGGCATCATGCAAGCCCGAGCTGGGCACCAAGCCCGAAGCTACGAGAATCTGATTACCGGTTGAGTTGAGATTCGGATCAATTGGAATCTGGTAATAATCCCTGCGCAGCGAACCAACCAGGCGGTATTGATTCTTTGGGTCGGGATTGAAGATGAACGAGGCAAATCCACCAATACCGTTGGCGGCATCGTTGACGACCTGCGGAATCGGAGTCATCAAGCCGTACTGGCTGCGGTTGCCGTTGAGGCTGGCGTACCAGGCTGAGCGGGCGGTGTGGCTTCCACAGCTGATCTGATCATCGGTCTGATAGAAATTCCCAGCTGTAATGACGAAATCGCATTCCCGATCGTGCTCGAAACCGGTACGGGGCACGACGTTGAAGATGCCGTAGGTGCGATCGCCGTAGTCGGCGTCGTAGCTGCCGCGCTGCACCTCGATATAATCGATGTCTTTGGGATCGATCTGCGGCCCCAGATTGTTGGCGATGTTGGTGTTGGGGATGGGAACGCCGTCAACGGCCCACTCGACCTGATGGCCTCCGCGCATGTGCAACATGTCGTGCACCATGTAGGCGGCGGGGACGTAGTCGGTGAGCATCTCCATGCCATTGGTGCGGTCGGCGCCAGGAGTTTCCTGGATGTCGATACGGTTCAGTGTGGTCGTCGGGGTGAACGTCTCGGTTGTGGCTTCAACCGGTAGCTCCGAGACCTCGATATTCTCCGTCGCTCCTGCGACAGCAAGGCTGAAGTGCAGCACAGGACTTGTGTCGGACTGAACAATCACATCCTGTTGCACCTGCCGAAAGCCCTTCGAAGACACAGTCACGCTGTAGTTACCGAGAGGCACCGAGGCAAAATCAAACTCCCCGTGGTCGTTAGAATCGGAGGACCGCGTCCAATCCGAGTTTGCCGCCTTCAGCGTGATGTGTGCGCCTTGGATCGGACGATGCTGCGGGTCGTGAATCACGCCGCGCACAGATCCGAAGATTGAAGCGAAAGCAATACCACTCAATAACGATGTAAGCCCGAGCAACTTGGCGACTTGTCTCATGACGATAGCTCCATTCTTCACAGTTCAGCAGGGTTGCCGCTGTTGTAGCGCTTGCGCGCCGAATTTTTTCAGAATTCGCTTAGAAGTCTCATCCCCACAACGTAATCACGTTGCCGATATCCACTCGCCCACAGTGCGAACTATGGGAAAAGGCAAAGGGGAACCATAGGATTCCTAATCAAGGATGTGAAGAAAACCTAAATGGAGAGGAACTTAAAGGGGGGACCACGTTGGGTAATTCTTGAATGAGAGCCCGAACCTACTTTTACGAAATCGGTTCGGACGGCAAAGACCTCAGACGGAGAGTAACACGTGGTGCTTCGCGAAGTTTCTAACGCCACAACGACAGTCGTCGTGGCAGACTGAGAACGGTAAGGGCAACGAGAAGAAGTAGTACGGAACGAAGGCTGATCGCCGGCCACGATGTCTGCCATGCAATGGTGTTTGCCATCGCGCCGACAGCACAAGGCAGGAGTGCTTGTTGTAACCGCTAGAGCAAGCGGTGCAACAAAGCTCCAGGCAAGTACTCCGACCACGAGAGTGGCAAGAAACCGCCGCATAGTGATTTTGGAAACGTAGCACATCACAAGGCCATGTGACAATGCTTCGCGGGCTTCCGCACCGGCTCTCAAGACTCGCTCGGACTGATTGCTTGTCCTTCCGAACAGAGGTTGATACTATTCGATCAGCCACGGCGGGGTTCGATGGCGGGAGCAGTTCTGCTTACCGTAGGCCCCGAAAAGCCGGGGCCTTTTCTTTTTGGATGAGCTCCGGACTTCAACCTTGGAGCTTGCCATGCAAAAGTCTGACCTGCTGCATACCGCCGTAGAACACTACGACATCAAAACCGTCAACGTAGTCCCCGTGATCGAAATGATGGAAAAGACCGCGTTTCAGGCGCGCAACCTCGCCCGGGCCGCGGAGATTGTCGATGAGATGGTCGCCGACAAAAACTGTGGGATTATCCTCACGCTCGCCGGAAGTCTCATCTCTGCCGGTCAAAAAAACGTCGTCCTCGACATGATGCGATCAAATATGGTGGATGCGATTGTCTCCACTGGTGCGAACATCGTGGACCAGGATTTCTTTGAAGCGCTCGGTTTCCGCCACTACCGGGGAACGCCGTTCACTTCAGACAACGATTTGCGCGAACGTCACATCGACCGCATCTACGACACTTTCATCGACGAAGACGAGTTGCGGGTGTGTGACGAAACGATCTGCAAAATCGCGAATGCCATCGAGCCCCGCATCTATTCCAGCCGTGCTTTTATCTACGAAATGGGCAAGTATCTCGACCAAAACTTCCCAGCCGCGGACAGCATTGTGCTGGAAGCTTACCGTCGCGGCATCCCCATTTTCGTGCCGGCATTCTCGGATTGCTCGGCGGGATTCGGACTGGTCTTTCACCAGGTCTCGCGGCAACAATCGGGGGAAGGCTACGTCTCGATCGATTCTGTGGCGGATTTTCGCGAACTGACGCAGATCAAGATCGAATCGGGAGTGACCGGGCTGATCATGCTCGGCGGCGGCGTTCCGAAGAATTTCGTACAGGACATAGTCGTCTCCGCCGAATTCCTGGGATACGACGTCGAAATGCACCGCTACGCAGTGCAAATCACCGTGGCTGACGAGCGGGATGGGGCGTTGTCAGGTTCCACACTGAAGGAAGCAAATTCTTGGGGGAAAGTTGATCTGGCGAAAGAGCAGATGGTCTACGGCGAAATCACAATCACGCTTCCACTGCTTGCCGGCTATGCGTATCACAAAGGAAGTTGGAGAAACCGTGAAGCGCGCAGGTTCAATGAAATCTTCGACAAGCCTTCTGCTTTGAAAGCCACGGGCTACGCCGAGGTTGCTGCCAAGTAAGAGATGAAGAGCAAAAAGCTCGCGATGGCGAGCCTTATTCGAACGCAGGTGGCGAGTCGGATTGCTTGGGATGTCATGATCGCGAGTCGCCACCTCTTTTTATCGAGTCTTCGAAACACCGGCAATCCTAGTGAGTGCGTTCAGTTGCGAGACAACCCGGACCACTGCTTCACCATCCGGGTCACGAACCGGATCCACTGGGACGAAATATGCTGTGCCCTCCCGCCGCGAAAGCACGTTACTAGCGACCAGGGATCGCATCATCCAAATAGCGAAAGGGATATCGCCACATTCGATGCCGAGCCATGCGGAGTATTGGTGATTCGACGTCCGCAGGCCGGTTGATTTGATCATCTCGTCGATTTTGGCTTTCAGTGCCGGCAATGCAGCCGACACGAGGCCATCGCGTGACCACGCCGGCCGCAGCAAGGGTGATTGCTGGTCCATCGCCGCGAGGAGATCTCGAATTGTGTAGCGTTGCGGCAGCGATGTGTGACCGAACCAGTAATGGCAGGTCTTCGCCGTCACAGTGATGACATTCTTTATTTCTTTTTCCAACCGATAAAAAGGCCCAGCGGGCAGCTCGACGTTCGTGCCTTCGCGCCGGACTGAGACATTTTCCATTGTGATGGCCCGGAGCAGCCATTCGGCCGTTACCTTATTCACGCAAGCTACGCGAATCCATCCAGAATTTGGTGACGGTTCCGCGCTGAGGCCGCTGGCCAACTCTATGCCGCGACAAATCTCTTCGGCGACCTGTCTATATTTGTCGGGCTCAGCATTTATTTCTTCCTGTGTCGCGGGTTCCAGAAGCGTCCCTTTGTGCGGCGGACCGCCTGCCATTGCCAAATCACAGAAACTCCCCCACATTTTGTTCCACGCGACTTTCCCGTCCGGTCCATACTTCAGCGCCGCCGAGCCCATCGAGACCGGTTGCACATCCTCGTAAGAATCCTGATATTGTTCTGGTAGTAGTGTCCTGACACGCTGATTCAGGGCCTCCAGCCTGGTTCGATCTGCGCCTCGGCTTTTCTTTAGGCCTTGCGGTTCCATTGAGGCATCCAGTACTTTCCCGTCTTTTTTCCGACCGGTTAAGCAACCGCTCAGATACTCACGGGCATAGGATATCGAATTCAAGAGAGCGGTGCGTCTCAGTCTCACGAGCCGGCGTACGTCACCACGAAGCGTGCGTCTTCAGTTCGAGGGGAATGCTTTTGACGTTAGAGATGTGGTCGTCCAACTTGCCAAAGTGCCCCGATTTCCACACATCCCACAATATATTGTGTTGACATTCGACGAGCCCCATCATATGCTGCACGAGTTGCTGGCGCGCAAAGGCGCTTAATTGGGAATCCGGTGAAAATCCGGGGCTGCCCCGCAGCGGTAAGCGAAAACGAAAGCCGTTCATCAGCACTGGCCGGGGTCGATTTCAGACCTGAGGCCGGGAAGCTCGGCGAGTAGGAACTCAGCGTCAAGCTGACACGTTCGCAAGCCCGAAGACCTGCCGGCGATACACGCACTGCGTGTTGCCAGGATCTCCGAGGGGAGACGTCCGGTGGGTTGCGTCTGTCCGTACGACCCTCCTTCTTCTTTCCTCGTAATCCCGAACTTTAGAGGAGAGCCCCTTGTCTACTCAAAGCATGCCCGCACAGAGTTCTGAATCAGCACTTGTTGGAATTTCGCTTGTTCCACCGATCGCAAAATCTGAACCGGAAGTACGAACCGCCATGCGGGTGCGCAAGCGCAACGGATCGTACGAGCCTGTCGATGTGAACAAGATCGTGCGTGCAGTGGCTCGGTGCTGCGTGGGGCTCACGGAAGTGGATGCGATGCGGGTCGCGACCAAGACGATCAGCGGACTCTATGACGGGGCAACTACGAAAGAACTCGACCGGCTTTCCATCCAGACCGCAGCTTTATTGACAGCAGAAGACCCTGAGTATTCGAAGCTGGCGGCGCGGCTGCTTTCCACCTATATAGATAAAGAGGTTGCGAATCAGGAAATTCATTCGTTCTCACAGTCGATTGCCATGGGGCGACGCAATGGGCTGATCGACGGCGACGTGGCCGCCTTTGTCGCTGACAACTCACGCAAGCTGAACTCGGCCATCGATCAAGCTGGGAATGATCTTTTCGATTTTTTCGGTTTGCGGACGGTTTACGATCGCTACCTCCTTCGCCATCCCGAGACTCGCGATGTCATTGAAACACCGCAGTACTTTTTCCTGCGTATCGCTTGCGGAATCTATAAGCGGGTTCCCGATGTGCTGGATTTCTACCGGCTGATTTCGTCGCTCGACTACCTGCCCAGTTCCCCGACGTTGTTCAACGCGGGCACGCGGCGGCCGCAGCTTTCGTCGTGCTTCCTGCTCGACTCGCCGCTCGACCAACTTGACGCGATCTATGCCAAGTACACCGATGTCGCACTGCTTTCAAAATATGCCGGTGGGATCGGTATCGCCTATCACCGGGTGCGCTCGCGCGGTTCTCTGATTCGCGCGACCAACGGCAAGTCCAATGGCATTACTCCCTGGCTCAAGACACTGGATTCCTCGGTCGTCGCGGTCAATCAGGGAGGTAAGCGCAAAGGAGCTTGCTGTGTATATCTGGAGACCTGGCACGCCGATCTCGAAGAATTTCTGGAGCTTCGGGACAATACCGGCGACGAGGCCCGACGCACTCATAATCTCAATATCGCCAACTGGATTCCCGACATCTTCATGCGGCGCGTTGAAGAAGATGGTATGTGGTCGCTGTTCGATCCGAAAGTTGTTCCGCACTTTCCCGACCTTCATGGGGAAGCTTTTGAAACAACCTATACCGAGGCTGAAGCCAAGGAACTTTATGTAAAACAGGTGAAAGCCCGCGAACTCTATTCGCGCATGATGAAAACCTTGGCCGAGACCGGCAACGGTTGGATGTGCTTCAAAGACTCCAGCAACCGTAAGTGCAACCAGACCGCGCAACCGGGACGCATCGTCCATCTTTCCAATCTATGCACGGAGATTATTGAAGTCAGCTCCAAAGATGAGACTGCGGTTTGCAACCTGGGCTCGATCAATCTTGCGCGTCACGTGGTCAACGGCCACTTTGACTTCGAGAAACTCGCTGCCACTACGGTTGAGGCGGTACGCCAGCTCGATCGCGTGATCGACATCAATTTCTATCCGATCGACAGCGCCAAATCCTCGAACCTGAAGTGGCGGCCCGTCGGCTTGGGGGTGATGGGGCTGCAGGATGTCTTCTTCGTCTTGCGGACTCCCTTCGATTCGCCGGAAGCCCGCGAACTGTCGCGCAAGATTCAGGAAGAAGTTTACTTCTGGGCGCTGAACACATCGGCGGACTTGGCCGAGCAATACGGGCCGCATCCTAATTTCCCCGAGACACGCGCAGCGCAGGGTGAAATTCAGCCCGATTTCTGGGGCGCATCGGTTGGCGACCTGCAAAGATGGGAAAAACTGCGCGAGCGTATCAAGCGAACCGGTCTGCGCAATTCGCTTCTGATTGCCATCGCGCCCACTGCCACGATCGCTTCCATTTCATCTGCATTCGAGTGCATCGAACCGCAAGTCTCGAACCTGTTCAAACGAGAAACACTGTCGGGAGAGTTCCTGCAAGTCAACCACTATCTCGTGAAAGAACTCAAAGCGCTGGGCCTTTGGAGCGAGGAGATGCGCAACAAGATCAAGCTCGCCGAGGGTTCGGTGCAGGCGCTCACCCAAATTCCGGAGGATATTCGCGCCATATACAGAACGGCGTGGGAA
Source organism: Candidatus Sulfotelmatobacter sp. (assembly GCA_030045935.1). Lineage (GTDB taxonomy): Bacteria > Acidobacteriota > Terriglobia > Terriglobales > Acidobacteriaceae > Sulfotelmatobacter. The sequence goes on along the minus strand of JASIEN010000658.1, from coordinate 872 downwards.
ATCCCCATGCGCTCGCTGATTGATATGGCGGCCGACCGCGCGCCGTTCATCGATCAGAGCCAGTCGTTGAACCTGTTTGTCGAAAGCCCTTCGATCGGCAAGCTCTCCTCCATGTACTTCCACGCGTGGAAGAAAGGGTTGAAGACCACTTACTATATGCGCTCCCGCCCAGCTACGAAGATCGCAAAAGCCACGGTCAGCCAGGCGAAGCCTGACGCCGTGAAGGCCGTCGCGTGCTCTCTGGAAAATCCGGGGAGCTGCGAAGCCTGCCAGTAACTTATTTTCAAAGACAGGAGCCCCAAAATGATTCTCGATCCCGGATTCAACCTCACGCTCAGGCCGATGATGTACCCGGATTTGTACGAACAATATCGGAATGCCATCAAGAACACGTGGACGGTGGAGGAAGTCGACCTTGTCTCCGATATCCCCGACCTCAGCCAGCGCCTCACTGCTGCCGAGCGGCATCTGATCAATCGCCTGGTGGCGTTCTTCGCCACGGGAGATTCCATTGTTTCCAACAATCTTGTGCTGAATCTTTACAAGCACATCAACTCGCCGGAAGCGCGCATGTACCTCTCGCGACAGCTGTATGAAGAAGCCGTGCATGTGCAGTTCTACCTCACTCTGCTCGATACCTATATCCCCGATCACGCGGAACGTGCCGCTGCATTTGCCGCTGTCGAGAACATCCCTTCGATTCAGAAAAAGGCCGAGTTCTGCTTCCGCTGGATCGACTCCATTCACACACTGCAGCAAATTCGGACGCACGAGCAACAGCGATCCTTCCTGTTGAACCTTGCCTGCTTCGCTGCCTGTATTGAAGGCCTGTTCTTTTTTGCCGCGTTCGCCTACGTGTATTTTCTGCGTTC
>JASIEN010000657.1 GCA_030045935.1 Candidatus Sulfotelmatobacter sp. | reverse complement strand
TGAACAAGTGCGTGGGCTGCAACGCGTGCATGATCGCGTGTCAGTCGGAAAACAACATCGCCGTCGTCGGCCAGGAGCAGACCAGGCTCGGCCGCCATATGCACTGGATTCGCGTCGACGCCTACTATCAGGGCGACCGCGACAATCCCAAGGCATTTTTCCAGCCCGTGCCCTGCATGCAGTGCGAAGACGCGCCCTGCGAACTCGTCTGTCCGGTCGGCGCCACCAACCATTCGAGCGAAGGCTTGAATGACATGATCTACAACCGCTGCGTGGGCACGCGCTATTGCTCGAACAACTGCCCCTACAAGGTGCGGCGCTTCAATTTCTTTTTGTTCCAGGACTGGACGACCGAGCAATACAAGATGATGCGCAATCCTGACGTCAGCGTGCGCAGCCGCGGCGTGATGGAAAAGTGTACCTACTGCATTCAGCGCATTAACGAGCACAAGATCGATGCCGAAGTGGCCAGTGTGCGTGAGGGCAAAACGATCAAGATCAAAGATGGTGATTTGCAGACAGCCTGCCAGCAAGCGTGTCCGGCGGATGCAATCACGTTCGGCGATATTAATAACCCAGACAGCGCGGTTTCGAAGCTCAAAAAGAAATCGTTGAATTACAGCCTGCTGAGTGACTTGAATACACGCCCGCGGACAACGTATTTAGCTGAAGTGAGAAATCCGAATCCGGAGTTGAAGAGTTGATTTGAAAGGGCACGGCTTCAGCCGTGCGGGAAGAAACAAAATCTTGATTGGGGGCTTTAGCCCAGCAGCAAAAAATGGACGAAACCAGCAAAGTGACGATCGACGCAGCGAGCGCTCCAGTGATCGAACCGGGCTACACCTTCGCCACGGTCACGGAAAAAATCAGCGCCATCGTTCTTACGCGCCCCACGTCGAACGGATGGTTCGTCGGCTTCGGCATCGCTTTTCTGGCGACCATGATGCTGCTCTACGCCATTGGCTATCTCTTTCTGAGAGGCATCGGAATATGGGGTGTCACAATTCCGATCGGATGGGGATTTGCTATCGTGAACTTCGTCTGGTGGATCGGCATCGGCCATGCCGGCACTCTGATCTCAGCCATTCTTCTCTTATTGCGGCAACCCTGGCGAAATTCCATTAACCGATTCGCGGAAGCAATGACGCTGTTCGCGGTCGCCTGTGCGGGATTATTTCCCCTGCTTCACGTTGGCCGGCCCTGGCTCGCATACTGGCTGTTTCCTTATCCCAACACCATGCGGGTGTGGCCGCAATTCCGCAGCCCGCTCATGTGGGACGTGTTCGCGGTCTCAACTTACGGCACCATCTCGGCGATCTTCTGGTTCATCGGGCTCATCCCCGATCTGGGAACGCTGCGCGACCGCGCCACCAATCGGGCGGCTGCAATCATTTACGGCATATTGTCAATGGGGTGGCGCGGTTCGGCACGCCACTGGGCCCGCTACGAGACCGCTTATCTTCTCTTGGCGGGACTGGCCACGCCGCTAGTTCTCTCCGTTCACACCGTGGTCAGTTTCGATTTCGCTATCGGGATCGTGCCTGGCTGGCATACGACGATCTTCCCGCCGTATTTCGTCGCAGGCGCAATTTATTCCGGATTTGCGATGGTGCTCATGCTCGCCATTCCCATTCGCAAAATCTATGGTCTGGAAGATTTCATCACCGAGCGGCACCTGCAGAATTCTGCCAAAGTGATGCTGGCCACTGGACTCATCGTCGCCTACGGCTACGGCATCGAGGCTTTCATGGGCTGGTACAGTGGAGACCGCTACGACGCTTTCACAGTGTGGAACCGCCTGCACGGCCCATACGCTTTCTTGTATTACTCGCTGCTCACCTGCAACATTTTTATTCCGCAGGTGCTGTGGATTCGCAAGTTCCGAACCAGCCCGGTGTTGCTCTTCGCAGTTTCATTCGTAATTCTGGTGGGAATGTGGCTGGAGCGCTTCATTATCGTCGTGGTCAGCCTGCACCGCGACTTCCTGAACTCTTCGTGGGGGATGTACTACCCAACGAGGTGGGACTTTATGACCTTCTTCGGAACGATCGGCATGTTCCTGATGCTGATGTTCCTGTTCCTGCGCGTGTTGCCCTCGATTTCGATCTTTGAGATGCGCACGCTGCTGCCGGAAGCAGAGGTGAAAGAATGAAAGCGCGCCGTGCAAATTGCATAAAGGTGTGGCGCGCTGTGGTGGGAGATGGCATGAAGGCCTTCAACATCGCGGGAGGAGATTGCTCCCGAGCGGTTTTCATAACATGAAGCGCGACCCCATCTACGGCATGATGGCCGAGTTCGACTCGGCTCAGGCGCTGCTCGATGCGGCCCATAAAACGTATCAGTCTGGCTATCGCAAGATCGACGCTTACAGCCCGTTTCCCATCGAAGGCCTGGCCGATGAAATCGGTTTCCATCACAACAGTGTGCCGCTCGTAGTGCTGATCGGCGGCATCATCGGCGGTTGCACGGGTTACTTGATGCAGTGGTGGATGTCGGCCGTGGACTACCCACTGAATATCGGGGGAAGGCCAACGCACTCGTGGCCATCCTTTATCGTCATTACATTCGAGATGACGATTCTATTCGCTGGGCTCTCCGCCGTGTTCGGCATGTTGGCCCTGAACGGGCTACCTATGCCCTACCACCCGGTATTCAACGTTTCACGCTTTGCGATGGCGTCGAGGGACCGCTTTTTCCTGATCGTGTTTTCGTCGGACCCAAAATACAACGCGCCGCAAACCCGCAGCTTCCTCGAAACCCTGCAACCGCGCTCGATTTCGGAGGTGCCCAGTTGATGACGCGCCTCCAACGCAAAGCTAGACAACTGGGGTGCCCCGCTTCTCGCGCCTTTTGCGAGAAGCGGGATTACGTGCGGCTGAAATCGCCCATAGCGGCGCTGGTAATTTCACTTGCAGCGTTTACTCTCCTCCCGGCCTGCCGTCTCGACATGCACGTGCAGCCCAAGCAGAATCCGTTTGAGCGCAGCGCGTTCTTCCCCGACCAGCGGTCCGAACGCCCACTCGTCGAGGGCACGGTTGCACGCGGCCAGCTGCGCGCCGACACCTATTTCTATAGCGGAAGAATCGGCAACAGTTTCGGCGACTACATGCCGTTCCCGGTCAGCAAAGAAGTTCTGGAGGGTGGCCGCCAACGTTTCAACATTTATTGTTCGCCCTGCCACTCGATTCTGGGCGACGGCAAGGGCTTCGTACCTTCGCGTGGATTCTCGCAGCAACCGCCTTCATACCACATCCCACGATTACAAAAAGCTCCGCTCGGATATTTCTTCGACGTGATGACGAACGGCTTCGGCGCCATGCCCGACTATCGCTCGCAGCTTGAGCCCCAAGATCGCTGGAAGATTGTAGCCTACATTCGCGCACTGCAACTCAGCCAGAACGCAACCCAAGCCGACGTGCCCGCGGGACAGGCGATTCCATCGCAGCCACCAAGATTTGAACTCGGATCGGGTGCAACACCGCCTGTGATCATGAATTCGACGCCGTCATCCGAGGAGCACAAATGAGCGCGCCCGCGGTTCATATCGATCTCTCGCCGCCTCCGGTGGTGAAGACGCTGGCGCAGCGGCTGATGATTGCGGGCATCGTACTCGCTATTGCAGCCATCGCCCTCGCCTTCTGTCGTCCTGACGAATTCTATCGGGGGTACCTGCTCGCCTTCATGGACTGGCTCGGCGTCACTCTCGGCTCCATGGCCATTATCATGGTCCGCCATCTCACCGGTGGCGGATGGGGCGTGGTCATTCGCCGCATCCAGGGCGCGGCCATGCGAACTCTGCCGATTCTCACAGTGCTGTTCATTCCGATTCCCATCGCAGTGTTGCAGCACCGTATCTATCCATGGGCGATGCCGGTCTCGTCGATAACTGACGATCACATCCGGGAGCACCTGATCAAGTACCCGGATGTTCGCGGGTATTTGAACATGCCCGGCTTCATCATTCGCGCCATCATCTATTTTGCGATCTGGAATGTTCTCTCTTTCCTGCTTACCAAGTGGTCGCATGAAGGAGATTCGCCCTCGACGCGCGACAATACCAAGCGTTTCGCGCGCCTGAGTGGGCCAGGGTTGATTCTCTACGGTTTCACCATTACTTTCGCCGCCATCGATTGGGTCATGTCGCTCGACCCCACATGGATCTCAACGATTTTCGGTCTGATCATTCTGGCAGGGCAGCTGCTTTCTGCCATCTGCTTCGCCGTGTTTGTGGAGCGTATTCTGTCGGACTACAAACCCATGTCGGAGCTGCTCAAGCCGGATTTCGTCCACGATCATGGCAAGTGGATGCTGACCTTCATCATGCTCTGGGCGTACTTCTCGTTTTCACAGTGGCTGATTATCTGGGCGGGAAATCTGCCCAATGAAATCACGTTTTATCTGAAACGGCTGAACGGCGGCTGGGGGTGGATCGGCCTGATTTTGGCCCTATTCCATTTTTGTGTTCCGTTCGCCATTCTGCTTTCGCGACCGTTCAAGCGGAACATTCGAAAGCTGTTTTGGCTGGCTGTTTGGCTGCTGTTCATGCGCTGGCTCGATCTGTTCTGGATCATCGAGCCGAATTTCTCGCAGACCCTGCACTTCACGCTAGCTGACATCGTTGTATCGTGCGCAATGGGCTGTCTTTGGTTGGGATTTTACTTCCGCAACCTGGCCTCTCTACCCCTGCTGCCTGCATACGACGCCAGCATCGGTGAGGTTCTGGAGCCTAGGCATGGATAAATGCGCAGTATGGACAGGCGCTTTACAGAGATGAACGCATGACGAACGACATCGATCACGAACACGCTCACGGCAGCTACGAGCATCAGGACATGATGCCGAGGAATGTCTTTTACTTCCTGCTGATCCTGGGCGTTGCGACCGTGCTCTCTCTCTTCCTGCTGCGCGGCATTTTTGTGTTACTCGACCGTTTCGAGAAGGCCTCGCAAACGCCGGTAAATCCGCTGCTCACCAAGGTTCCGGAAGACACGCGCCATGTGCCTCGCGGATACCCGGAGACGGCGTTTCCTAATCCGCGCCTGGAAAATGACGAGATCAACCAATTGAACGGCATTCTGACTGAGGAACAGGACCGGCTTTACACCTACGGATGGATCGACCAGAAAGCTGGCACGGTGCACATCCCGATCGATCGGGCAATGGATTTGCTCGTACAGCGGGGATTGCCCGTGCGGCCGCAGGACAATATCGCGCGCTATGCGGCCAATGCGGCGGGGGCTACGGAGAATGGGAAGGGCACGGCTTCCAGCCGTACCGATAAAACGCAGTAAACAGATCGGCTTTAGCCGCTGAGACTTGGATTCTTCGAGAACGATTTAGAAGTGAATTCGACGAAGCACAATTCGATTCTTGTAGCGACGCTCGCACTGATAACGCTCGCGTCCTCCGCCTCCGCCCAGATGAACAACGGCATCATGTCGCCGCCGGCGAACACGCGGCCGCCGAGACTGGAGAACGTTGGCATCGAACAGCATCTCGACGCGCAAGTTCCGCCCGATCTCGCCTTCCACGATGAATCCGGCAAGCCGGTGAAGCTGGGTGATTATTTCGGCCGGAAGCCGATGATCCTCAATCTTGTCTACTACAACTGCACCATGTTGTGCGGCGAGGCGCTTGCCGGGCTCGCCAGCGCCATGCGCCTGATCAAATTCGATGTGGGCAACGAATTCGATGTCATCACCGTCAGCTTCGATCCGCGCGAAACTCCTGAGATGGCCGCAACTAAGAAGAAAGATTATGTCGACCGCTACGGGCGTCCTAGCGCCGCTCAAGGCTGGCATTTTCTGACGGGCCCGCCCGAATCGATTAATGCGCTGACCAAGGCTGTCGGATTTCAATATCAATACGACGAGAAAACAAATCAGTACGCGCACGCCACAGCGATCATGGTGCTCACTCCGCAGGGGCGCATCTCGCGATACTTCTATGGCGTCGACTTTCCCCCAAAGGATGTGCGCCTGGGACTGGTCGAAGCCTCACAAAACAAAATTGGCAACGCGGTCGATGCAGTGCTGCTTTATTGCTACCACTACGACCCGCAGACGGGGAAATACGGCGCTATGGTCACGAACATTCTTCGGCTGGGTGCGGCAGCGACAATTCTGCTGATCGGTGGATTGCTGCTCGTTCTCTGGCGGCTGGACCGCGCCGCAGTGAAGAAGGCGGGAACGAACACTCGATATGCTTAACGATTTTCCATTATGGCCGCAGCAGGCATCCACGCTCGCCCACCGCGTGGACGCGCTCTATATATTCCTGCTCATTATCACGGGGATGATGGCGCTACTGGTCTGCACGCTGGTCATCTATTTTGCGGCGCGTTTCCGCAAGCGTGCCGGTGTCCGCGCCGAACAGATCGAAGGCTCCAATGCCCTTGAAATCACCTGGAGCGTCATCCCCTTCTGCATCTTCATGGTCATCTTTGCCTGGGGTGCAGTCGTCTATTTCAGCCAGCGAACCCCTCCCGCCGACGCAACCGAAGTTTACGTGGTCGCCAAGCAATGGATGTGGAAGGTGGAACACGCGGAGGGCCAGCGCGAGATCAACGAACTGCACGTGCCCGTCGGCCGCGATGTGAAACTCATTATGACCTCGCAGGATGTGATTCACAGTTTCTACATTCCCGCATTTCGCGTGAAGCAGGACGTGCTCCCCGGCCGCTATACGGTCGAGTGGTTTCGCGCGACCAAGCCTGGCACCTATCACCTGTTTTGCGCTGAATATTGCGGCACGCAACACTCCGGCATGGTGGGCAATATTGTTGTGCTCGAACCGGCGCAGTATGAAGCCTGGATCAACGCCGGGCCCAACGGTCCGCTCTCAGACAGCGGCGAAAAAGTTTTTGCCGAACTGGGTTGTTCCACCTGCCATCGCAGTGACGTGCAGGGCCGCGGCCCCAATCTCCAAGGTGTCTTCGGGAACCCCGTTGAGCTGGAGGATGGCCGCACCGTTACAGCCGACGAAAATTATTTGCGAGAAAGTATCCTGGATCCCGGCGCCAAGCGCGTGAAGGGATTCAAACCGATCATGCCAACATTTCAGGGGCTGCTCACAGAAGAGCAGGTGAACGAACTGGTTGCCTATATCAAATCGATTTCCAGCAAACCCGCCGGGGTGAAAACAACAGCCAGTGCAGCATCACAAACGCAAGCGCAGAGAAATGGAAGTCAGGTGCAATAAGCAATGGGTATGCCGACAGTAGTACCACAGCAACGTTTTGAACGAGAGACTTATCTAAATAAGGAGTACGGCATCTGGTCGTGGCTGCTCACCACCGACCATAAACGCATCGCCCTGCTCTATCTGATCTCGATCACATTTTTCTTTTTCATCGGCGGATTCTTCGCCTTGCTGATTCGCCTCGAACTGCTCACACCTGCGGGAGATCTCGTCCAGGCCGACACCTATAACAAGCTGTTTACTCAGCATGGCATGGTAATGGTGTTCTTCTTTCTGATCCCATCGATACCCGCCACGCTGGGCAACTTTTTGGTGCCCATGATGGTCGGAGCGAAAGATCTGGCTTTCCCGCGCATCAACCTGCTGAGCTGGTATCTCTACATCATCGGCGGCATCATCATGCTGCACTGCATGTTGACGGGCGGCGTCGACACCGGTTGGACGTTCTACGTTCCCTTCAGCAGTAACTTCACCAATACAAAATTTGTCGAGGCTGGAATCGCCATCTTCATCGCCGGGTTCTCCTCCATCCTTACCGGCCTCAACTTCGTGGTCACAATACATCGCATGCGCGCGCCCGGTATGACCTGGTCGCGCTTGCCACTGTTCATCTGGGCCCACTACGCCACCAGCATCATTCAGCTTCTCGGGACGCCGGTTGTCGCCATCACCATCGTCCTGGTCGCCTGTGAACGCGCCCTGCACCTGGGAATTTTCGATCCCAAACTTGGCGGCGACCCGGTTCTGTTCCAGCACCTGTTCTGGTTCTACTCGCATCCCGCCGTTTACATCATGATTCTGCCCGCGATGGGCGTGGTCACGGAAATCATCCCCTGTTTCTCCCGTAAGCGCATTTTCGGCTATCAGTTTGTGGCATTGTCATCGATTGCCATCGCGGTCTTCGGATTTTTGGTCTGGGCGCACCACATGTTCGTCGCCGGGATTTCCGTTTACTCGGCGCTGGTATTCTCTTTCCTCAGCTATGCCGTGGCTCTCCCCTCTGCGATCAAAGTCTTCAACTGGACCGCGACCCTCTACAAAGGCTCCATCCGCTACGACGCTCCGATGCTCTACGCTTTTGGTTTCCTCGGACTGTTCACCATCGGCGGTCTGTCCGGACTGTTCCTCGCGGCGCTGGGCATTAACGTGCACGTCACCGACACGTACTTTGTTGTCGCTCACTTCCACTACATTATGGTCGGCGGGGCGGTCATGGGATATTTGGGCGGCATGCATTTCTGGTGGCCCAAGATTTCCGGCAAGCTCTATCCCGAAGGCTGGGCGCGCCTGGCCGCGCTGATCGTCTTTATCGGCTTTAATCTGACATTCTTTCCGCAATTCGTTCTCGGATATTTGGGAATGCCGCGCCGCTATTACGATTACAGCCATATGCCGGAATTTCAGGTGCTGAACGTGCTTTCGACCGCCGGAGCCACCGTTCTCGGCGTGGGATATTTACTGCCCATGGTTTATTTCCTCTGGTCGATGCGCTATGGCAAGCCAGCGTCGGACAATCCCTGGAACGCCGCCGGCCTTGAATGGAAAACCGCGTCGCCTCCGCCCACGTTCAATTTCGACGAAGAGCCAGTCGTGACCTGGGAAGCGTACAACTACGACGAACTCGACGCGCCGCCACAGGCGCAGGAGGTCACCGTTGCCTGAAAGCACTTTAATGGGAGAACATCGGCAAGAGCAGCTGCATCCTGAACTGCTGCATCATTTCGCCGACCCGGAACAGCAGCGCAATTCCGCCAGCCTGGGGATGTGGGTTTTCCTGGGTACCGAGATCATGTTCTTCGGCGGTATGTTCTGCGCCTACCTCATTTACCGGCACTGGTATTTCGGAGACTTCGGCGCGGCCAGCAAATCCATCGACGCGACCCTGGGTGCAACCAATACTGCCGTTCTTATCTGTAGCAGCTTGACCGTGGTCTTAGCAGTCTGGGCCGCGCAAACCGCGCGCCGTGCTTTATTGATCAGCATGCTCGTAGTCACCATGCTTTTCGGACTGGCCTTTCTAGGCATCAAGGGCAAGGAATACTACGACAAGTTCGAAGAACATCACGTTCCCGGCGCGTCATTCAGCTTCAATAATGTGCCGATTCCAAGCCATCCGGGTGAATACGCCAACCCGCGTCATGCACAGATTTTCTTTTCTCTTTATTTCATGATGACGGGCATTCACGCCCTGCACATGATCATTGGCCTGGGGATTTTTTCCTGCCTCTTGTATATGGCATGCAAGGGACACTTCACGCCGGAATATCACACTCCGGTCGAGATCGGCGGACTCTACTGGCACTTCGTCGACATTATCTGGATTTATCTGTTCCCATTGCTCTATTTGATTGATCGACATCCGTGAGGCTTTATGGCTGAATCCGCTGCATCCGGACACTCGAAATCGTCACCGCTCAAGCTGTATTTCGGAGTATGGGCCACGCTGCTCGTGCTCACCTTCGTGACATACAGAGTCGCATACCTTGAACTCGGGCCGTTCAATTCGGTTGTTGCGCTCGTCATCGCTAGCATCAAAGCCACTCTCGTTGCTCTGTTTTTCATGCACGTCTGGCATGCCAGCGAAAAGCTGACCAAGTTGGTGATCGTGGCTGCGCTCTTCTTCCTGCTGCTCTTGCTAGGTCTGACGATGGCCGACTACGCAACGCGCACGTGGAGCTGAGGTGTTCGCATCGCGAACAGGTTAGCCAGTGGGACCCTGTGTTTTCTGTGTTTAAACTTTCTAACTCTGCTGGCCTGCACAGCGGCGTGACCTAAATCACATGTTCCGGCGCCCTGGTGCGATATACTCCCGGCGTTCACTGCTAATCGGCTAATAATTGAAGGAGCCGCATGGCCGGCGTATTCGTGGAATTATCATCAAGACGGACGACCGAAAATGCAGACGCGTCCGCCCTCGCCAAATCTCTTCGAGACGCCATCAAAGGCGAAGTCCGCTTCGACTCCAGCGCCCGCGCTCTCTACGCCACCGACGGCTCCAACTACCGCCAGGTCCCGATCGGAGTCGTGATTCCGCGCAACAACGACGATGTCGAAGCCACCGTGGCTCTCTGTCGCGAATTCGGCGCGCCCCTGCTATGCCGCGGCGGCGGAACTTCGCTCGCCGGGCAATGCTGCAACGTCGCCGTGGTCCTTGATTTCTCGAAGTACATGAACTCGATCCTCGAGATCGATCCCGGACGCCGCATCGCCCGCGTGCAGCCGGGAGTGGTGCTCGATCACCTTCGCGCCGCTGCCGAGAAGCACCATCTCACCTTCGCGCCCGATCCCGCAACGCACGACCGCTGCACGCTCGGGGGCATGATCGGCAACAACTCCTGCGGCGTGCACTCCGTCATGGCCGGCAAAACCGACGACAACATCGAAGCGCTCGAGATCCTCACCTATGACGGCGTGCGCATGAAAGTTGGCCCAAATCTGATAGAACCAAGTACGGACCATGTGGGCGTATCGCGCCGCAGCTGCGCCGACCGCGTCACTGAAATACGTGGCGCTCTTGATCAAATCGCCGGCAAATACGGCGAACTGATGCGCAGGCAATTCCCCAACATTCCCCGCCGCGTCTCGGGCTACAACCTGCAATATCTTCTTCCGGAAAACGGATTCAACGTCGCCCGCGCGCTTGTCGGTTCCGAAGGAACCTGCGTCACAATTCTCGAAGCCACCTGCCGTCTTGTAGAAAGCCCCCCCGAACGCGTATTGCTCGTTCTTGGCTATCCCGACGTCTATCAATGTGCCGACCACGTTCCCGAGATCATGGAGCACAAGCCTATCGGCCTCGAAGGCTTCGACGATCTTCTCGTCCACTACACGCGCCTGAAGAAAATCAACTCCGAAGGCCTTGCGCTTCTTCCCGAGGGAGGCGGCTGGCTGTTGGTTGAATTCGGAGCTTGGACTGCTGCCGAAGCCGAATCGCAAGCTCGGGGTTTGATGCAGTCCCTCGCCCGCGGTTCCAACCCTCCCCAGATGCGCCTTTGTGACAAGAACCAGGCCAAGCTCGTCTGGGTCGTTCGCGAGTCCAGCCTTGGAGCAACTTCGCACGTTCCCGGCGAAGACCTCAATTGGGAAGGATGGGAGGACGCGGCCGTCGCTCCCGAAAAACTTGGCGGCTATCTTCGCGACCTGCGCAAAATGTTTGCTGCCTACGGCTACAAAGGCTCGCTCTACGGACATTTCGGCCACGGCTGCGTGCACACGCGGATCAATTTCGACCTGCAATCGAAAGAGGGCATTGCCAAGTTCAGGCGTTTCATGGAAGAAGCCGCGGATCTGGTCGTAGGTTATGGCGGGTCGATCTCCGGCGAGCATGGGGATGGACAATCGCGCGGCGAATTGCTGCCTAAAATGTTCGGCCCGGAACTGATACAAGCGTTTCGCGATTTCAAATCCGCCTGGGACCCTGCATGGAAGATGAATCCGGGCAAACTGATCGGTTCTCCTGGGAAGACGCCCAACAAGCTCGATGAGAACTTGCGCCTGGGCGCGGACTACGCACCATGGCAGCCGGAAACTCATTTCAAGTTCGAAGCCGACCACGGCAGTCTGGCCGAAGCCACACTACGCTGCGTTGGCGTTGGCAAGTGCCGCCATTCCGAAGGCGGCGTCATGTGTCCCAGTTACCGCGCCACTATGGAAGAAGAACAGTCGACCCGGGGCCGTGCCCATTTGCTTTGGGAGATGACGCAAGGCAACCGGGAAGATGCGATCATCCGCGACCGCTGGCGCAGCGAAGAAGTGAAAAAATCTCTCGACCTCTGCCTGGCCTGCAAAGGATGCAAAAGCGATTGTCCGGTCGGCGTCGACGTGGCGATGTATAAGTCCGAATTTCTTTCTCACTATTACGAAGGCCGTGCGCGGCCCATCAGCGCCCACGCCTTCGGCAATATCGATCTGTGGGCGCGCGTGGCGTCGAGAGTCCCCGGCCTCATCAATCTCACCACGCAGCTACCCATCCTCCGCGAAATTGCAAAACTCGCAGCTGGAATCCCGCTTGAGCGTTCGATTCCCGCATTTGCCCCCGAAACGTTCAAAGCCTGGTTTTTCCGCACGCGCAAAGAGAAGGCCGCCGAGTGGAAGAGCGGCGCTTTAGCGCCGCGTGAGCGCAATTATGAGAACGGGGCTTTAGCCCCTGAGGTGCTGTTATGGCCTGACACCTTTGCCAACTACTTCCGCCCCAGCATTGCCCGGGCCGCCACAGAAGTTCTCGAAGCCGCCGGATTTCGTGTGCTCGTTCCCAAACCACACCTCTGCTGCGGACGTCCACTCTACGACCACGGCATGCTCGACCGGGCGAAAGCTTTGCTGCTGCAAATTCTCGATACGCTTCAACCCGAGATCGAAGCCTGCATTCCCGTCGTTGGACTTGAGCCCAGCTGCGTCGCCGTCTTCCGCGACGAACTCATCAATCTGTTCCCGCGCGACCAGCGCGCGCAGGCGCTATCACGCCAGACTTTTCTGCTGAGCGAATTCCTCGAAACCTACGCCAAAGACCTTCGGGTGCCGCCGCTGAACCGCAAAGCCCTGCTCCACGGCCACTGCCATCAGAAGTCGGTGATGAAGATGACCGCCGAAGAGTCGATCCTGCGGCGCATCGGCATAGACTTCACTGCCCCCGCGCCCGGGTGCTGCGGCATGGCTGGTTCCTTCGGCTTCGAGCGGGAAAAGTATGACGTCTCGATCGCCATCGGCGAACTCGAACTCATGCCCGCCGTCCGCAAGGCCCCCGACGATTGGCTGATCATCGCCAACGGCTTCAGTTGCCGCGAACAGATCGCCCAGGGATCCAACCGCCAAGCTTTGCATCTGGCAGAAGTTCTGCAAATGGCTCTACAAGGTGAGCAACTGTCCGACGGTAATCGATATCCCGAATCCGCTCTAACCCGCCGCCATGAATGTGAGGTAAGGCAATCGATGAAGCGGGCTGGAGTGGGGTTGGCGGCAATGGCCGCAGGGGCGGCGCTGATGTGGGCGGCTACTAGAAGAAAATAATCTGCTGGACTAAGTATTGTGTATTCAGCTACTTACCTGCCTCTGGCCCATATCCCCCATTTTCTGGGAAAATATATAGATGGGCAGCGGTTAGCCACCCTGGCCTTGCGCGCCGCCGTACTTGGCGCCCTTCAGAAAGCCGGCCGCTATGGAAGCCGAAAACACAATTCTCCTTACCCCGCCCAGCGAGGCGAAGACCCTTTCGCAGCCTGCCGCGGCGAAGGTTCCCCCTGAAGCGCTGCCCACCCTTGTCTCTGCAAAGCCTCCCGACGCTCCGCTGTGCGGTTCTGTGCTCGTTCTAATCCAGTTCGACGTCTGCGAAGAGATTCGACTCGACCAACTCCGCGACATCCTCGGCGCCCGCACCACCGCAACGACGTTCAAACACTCGGCACCCGGATACGTCCGCTACCAGCGTCCCCCCGTCGAAGAGCCGTTAGATCCGCTCATTCTCGAGTCCGGCGAGCGCCTGCAAGGCGAAATCAAGTATTACGACTACGGCGTGGTCAGCGTGGTCTTTGAGCTGCCTTTTTCCGGCGACTGGGACAAGCTGGTGCAGCTCTCTTCCCGCTGGGTCTGGGACACCAACTTCGAAAGCCTCGCCACCCGAATTGTTAAGCAGAAGCTCGAACGCGCCGCGCCCGCTCTAGTCAAGCCTTACACCAGCGAGTGGCTGCGTGAAGACTATTTTATCTTCCACCTTCGCGAGATCATCGGCTCCCCCTCGGCCAGTGACCTGCTGGCAAAGCAAGGCGCTTATATTGCGCAGGTTGTCCGCGGAGAATCCCAGCAGCTCTCGGACGGCGAGCGCCAGGAGATTCTCCAATCCCGCATCTCGTATTACGCCAACGACCTCGCGGTCATCGGATGGAACGCCGCCTTCATCTACGACACTCCCGCAGGCGCCGAAACGGCCATTCAGCTTCTGCAGTACGCCAACTCACAGCTGCTCGAGTTCCGCCACTATGACGACCTGCTCACCAAACAGCTCGAACAGGTCTACGCGTTCCTCGACCGCGGAGGGTCAGGCCTGTTGTCGCGCTGGCGCACCGCGCGTGCTGCCAGCAAGCTGCATACGGTCCTGTTCGATGTAGGCGAGCTCACCGAGCGCGCCGACAATGCCATCAAGTTCCTCAGCGACATGTTTTCCGCGCGCCTGTATAAGTTAGCGGCGCAGAAAGTGGGCGTCCCCGACTACAAAGACCTCGTTCAGGAAAAGCTGCGCACCGCAGAAGAGCTTTACCGCTTCATGGTCGACCAGTTCAATCAGAGCCGCGCGTTCGTGCTGGAACTGATGGTTGTCGTGATTCTGATTATTGAGCTGATCTGGATCTTCAGAGGGAAGCCGATTTAGCTTTCTTAGCTTCTAGCTCTTGGCTCTTAGCGGTCAGCTTTCAGCTTGAGTCCTTGGATCTTTGTCATCCCGAGCGAAGTCGAGGGACCTCACGTTTTCGTCACTTCCAAAACTGACGCTGCGAATTCCACAAATCCTTGTCATTCCGAGGCGCGAGCGAAGCGAGCGAGGAGGAAACTGCTTTTCGCTTGTGACAACCTCAGAAATCGCTTTTGGGCGTTTTCGGGGCGAAGAGCGTCGATT
>JASIEN010000656.1 GCA_030045935.1 Candidatus Sulfotelmatobacter sp. | reverse complement strand
CCGTGCGGGAAACTTCCGCAAAGATCTTTATTTCCGATTGAACGTTGTCACCGTGCATGTTCCCTCGTTACGCGAGCGCCGCAGCGATATCCCGATGCTGGTGAGCTGGTTCTGCGAGCGCTACGCTCCCGGCGCGGAAATGCACGTCTCCAGCGCTGCCATGAAGGCGCTGATGAGCTACGACTGGCCCGGCAACGTCCGCGAGCTGGAAAATTGCGTTGAGCGGGCTGTCGCGCTGGGCAATCGAAATCTGATCGATCTTGGCGACTTGCCGCCTTCCATCGCGGTTCTGGCTTCGCCCATGTCGCGGCTGCTGGCTGAGCCTGTGCCTGAGATGATGGCTGATCAGGCGGGAGGAGGCGAATTAGGGCTGGAAGGTGACGTACATACCGCGTCATTGCCCGCGACTGATCTGGAGGATATTGAGCGGGCCACAATTCAGCGCGTCTTCGAGCAGGTCAAGGGCGACAAAACCCTGGCCGGGCGCATGCTCGGCATCAGCCGGGCAACGCTCTACCGCAAGCTCAAACGCTATAACATCAGCATGAGTGCGGCAGCGCCCAGTGCAACGCTGCAGTAAGGCCCTTTGTCTCTCGGTGTGTCAGAATAGTATTCGGAAAATTTTCGAGAGTCCGAAAGTCTTAGGGAATTCTGTCCATGTGCCGCAATATAAAAACACTCTTTAACTTTGATCCGCCTGCGAACGATGAGGAAGTTCGCGCTGCGAGCCTGCAATTCGTGAGAAAGATCAGCGGCTTCAGCAAGCCGTCGAAGGCAAATGAAGCCGCCTTCCAGAAGGCAATCGACGAAGTGGCGGCTTCATCAGCGCGCCTGCTCGGTTCGCTGGAAACTACAGCCCCGCCAAAGAATCGCGAGGAGGAAGCGGCAAAGGCGCGCACCCGAGCCGCAGAGAGATTCGGAACCTAGATTGGGCGCGGATTTACGCTGATATAGACGCTGATCTTCGGACCGCGCCGCCCGCGCTCCAGTTTTTTTGCCCACCATGCTAGTGAACTTGAATGTCAGCGCCTGTTAGCGTCAGTTATCCACTTGCATTCTCCGTGGCATTGGTCGTCTAAGTTGATCTCAGCGAGACAATTGGATCCACGGAGGCGACACGCGTCGCAGGAAGCGCCGATGCGACCATCGCGGTGGTCATCATGATCAGAACACTCGCTGCGTAAATCAGCGGATCAGTCGGACTGACCTCGAAGAGCAATGACCTAATAACCTGCGACACCGCAATTGAGCCAAGCACACCGAACGTGCACCCGAAGAGCGCGAGCTTTGCGGCGGAAAACAAAATCAGCTTCGCAATCCGGGTACGCTGAGCACCAAGCGCCATGCGGATAGCGATCTCGTGTGTGCGCAGCGAGGCAGAGAAAGCAACGACCGTATAAATCCCCGTCAGGGCAAGCAGGAGAGCACCCACTGCAAATGCCGAGAACAGACCAGTATTGAAGCGCCTCGGTGCCTCTACGTTTGCGATCGCTTCCGTCATGGGTTGAACTTGCTCTAGCGCGAGAAGGGGATCAATTCCCGCAACGGACGACCGCAGGGTATGGACCATCTGCTCTGGAGGAAGCGCGGAGCGAATCGTAATGTATCCACCGGCGGGATCCGTAAGCTTTCCAGTGTCATTGGAGAAGTACAAAATATCGGCCTGCTCCATGGGTGTGTACCATTGATCGCTGATGGGCTCATCGCGTGAACCCATTCTTGTATCAGCAACAACGCCAACCACCGTTGCCCATGGCGCTTTCATTGGCGGACCGCCAACGTGCATGCGTTTGCCGACAGCCGGCCCACCCGGCCAGCAATGTTTGGCCATGGACTCATTCACGACCACAACCGGTTGAGAATGAGAGCGATCCCCTGTGTTGAAGTAGCGCCCCTCTAGTAGCGGAATTCGCATGGCGCGAAAGTAGTCACCGAAAATCACCGAGAAAACGGCGAACTCAGGTTTCCATCCGTCTGTGGGTCGTCCTTCGATCGTGTACGCAGTCTTTGGGTACCTGCCTGAGGCAGGCGCAGCGTTAATCATGCCCACAGCCATAATCCCTGGCTCACTGGAGAGCCGGGCCGTCACCTGCCGACTAAACGCCTCGGCAGACGAATTGGTGGGGTATTGGTTGAGAGGTAACTGGTAGCCGGCGACCAGGAGGTGGTCGGCACGAAAGCCTAGGTCAACAGCCCGCATCTTCTGTAAGCTGCGCAGTAAACCAAACGACGTAGTGAGCAGCATCAGGGATACGGCGATTTCCAGCACTGCGAGTCCTGAACGCAACCAGGTATGACTTGACGAACCCGTGGCTGTCCGCACCCCTCCCTTCAATCCTTCGATCGGATCGGTCCTGAGCGCGGCGAACGCAGGCGCAAGGCTGCAGAGAGCGCCGGTTGCGAGGCCGAGAAGGAATGCAAATCCCGCAACCGTACCGTCCATCGAAATCGAACCGATGCGCGGCATCGAGTCAGGCAGAACGCGCAGGGTGATGCGAATGGCGACTGCAGCGAATGCCAGGCCGACCAGGCCCCCAGTCATGCCGAGCATTAATCCATCAAATAAGGATTGGCGGATGATAGCAGCGGCCCGCGCACCGAGTGCAATCCGCACCGCGTACTCGCTGCGCCGCCGGATTGCCCGCACTAATAAAAGGCCAGCCACATTGGCGCACGCGATGAGCAGGACAACCGAGACGGCCAGGAACAGCGTCCTGAGCAATGGACGGACCTCTGAAACCTCATATTGGAGCAATGGTGTGACGTCGCCTCGGAGGTGAATCCTCGACTGAGCGACCGGAAGATGGTGCATGATTTGCCGGGCAACGCGGTCAGCATCCTGTGCCGCCTGAGATAGGCTCACCCCATTTTTCAGGCGAGCAATCATCTGGTATCCCCAGAATCCGGCATGCTCGTCCGAAAGTTCTTCGGCGGTCAAGCTCATGGGCACCCAGAGCTGCGCCTGGTCGAGGGGACCGTCGGCTGGAGGAAAATCAAAACCGCGCGGCATCACGCCGATGATCGAATACGCGCTGCGATTGAGGACGATCGAGTTCCCGATAACATGCGGATCGCGGTGATACCGGTCCAGCCACAGTTCGTAACTGATAACTGCCACCGGCTCGTGGCCATCCTCTTCCTTTTGCGTGAAAGTGCGGCCGAGGACCGGAGGAACGCCCAGCGTGGGGAAAACGCCCGCATTGAAGCGAGCGCCGTTTATTTGTTGTGGAGTTTCACCGCCGGAAACCTCATAACTTGCGTCAATGTATCCTCCGGTGTTCGAAAAAGCTTCCAAGGCTGTCGCATACGTTCCGATCTCGCGAGCATTTACGGAGGTGCCCGGGTTATCGCCCAGATGGTCGCCTAAAACGACGAGTTGGTCAGGATTGCTGAACGGCAGCGGACGCAGGAGAATGCCTTGCACGAGGGAGAAGACCGCGGTGGCCCCACCAATGCCTAGCC
>JASIEN010000655.1 GCA_030045935.1 Candidatus Sulfotelmatobacter sp. | reverse complement strand
TGTGCAGCACGCGAATCGTAGCGCCGAACGCGCATGTTCGCAAGGGGCGGACCGCATCCCAGCACCGAGAAGAGGAGGCTCGGAGGAAAGCGTATAGGTCCCTATTTCTGTGCAACCCACCAGGCGCATTCCGCAACTCGCGCCTTCACCAGCGGGCGAAGGAGTTCGCAGTGGGACGCCGTGCACCACGGTTCCCGCCAGATCCTTTGCTCCACCCGGAAAGAGGCAGCGCTCAGTGTGACGCCGTCCGAAAGGAATTTCCCCTCAAGTGGAACCACTCCGTGTCTCGTTGCTTCTGTGATGGGTTTTGAGTTTCCTCCACCTCGGATAAAGTAGAACCATGCGCGCGATTCTCGGGCGGCGTCCCCTGCAACTCATCTTCGCGGCCAACATGGTTTCCATGTTGGGCAGCGGGATGAACTCTGCCGCGGTCGCATGGTACATCCTGCAAGTCACGCACTCGGAGATGGCGCTGGGCACGCTCGTCGTGATGCAGACGCTGCCGGCGATGTTAATGCTTCCCTTCACCGGCGTCATCATTGACCGCGAAGACCGGCGGCGGCTGGTGATGATGCTCGATGCAGTGCGCGCCCTGATCATCGTGACGGTGGCCGCCCTCGCGTTTCTGCATCGCGTGCGGGTATGGGAACTCTACGCGATGGTCACGCTGGTTTCTGCCGGCTTCTGGATGTTCTGGCCGACAATTACCGCACTGATTCAGGAGCTCACTCCTGGAGGCGAGTTTGTGCAGTCAAACACCTTCCTGATGGCGGGCGTGCAGGGAGGCTGGCTGCTGGCCGGCTCGATTGTGGGATTCATGTACAACCACATTGGGCTCGGCGGCGTGCTGGTGATCGATGTTTCCACTTACGTGGTGTCGTTCCTGTGTTACCTCGCGGTGCGCAAAGGGCGGCACGTGGTGCTGCGTCCAGCGGAGTTGCGCGCTGACATCGCCGCGGCTGAAAGCCAGCTTGCGCGCTTCTGGCGCGAGCTGCGCGACGGCCTGCATTTCATACGCGAGCGGAAAGCGGTTGTGCTGCTTGGGATCAGTTGGGCGCTATTTCTAAGCGCCATGATGACGGGCGGAGTGGTTACGCCGTCGCTCAGCGATCGCGTGTTTCACGCCGGAGCTGTCGGCTATGGATGGCTCAGTGCGGGATGGGGCATGGGCGCGTTTATCAGCGCCTTTTACGGACCGCAAGTGATTGGACGGCTCGGGGGACGACGTGCGCTGGCGTTCTCGATGGCGCTGCTTTCGGTGTGCGTGGCAGCGGCGCCGGTTTCGCACTGGCTGGCGCTGGGCATTCTTGCTTTGTTCGTTATGGGATCGGCGCGGGGCCTGGGCGGGGTGGCGATGAACACCAGCCTAATGGAGATGGTCCCGCCGCACCTGATGGGGCGCGTGCAGAATGCGTACTCGTTCGCCGGAACGTCGCTGCAGCTCGTGCTGGCGCTGACGGTCGGCGCGGTGGCGCATAACGTGAGCCTGGTGGCGGCATTCGCCATCATCGCCTGCGTGTACGGGTTGTCGTTCGTCGCGGCGAGCTGGCCGGTGGAGGCGGTGGTTGAGGAGGAAGTGGCTGTGGAGTGAAGAGTTAACCTACCAGGGAGACACTGAGACGCGGACGGTACATTTCTGGATTGTTCTTCCATCGGAAAGACTCTGTTTCGCAGTTGGCGTGAACTGGATCTTCGCTCGAGGCCTAAGAACTCCGGTCTTGGTTTTCTCTATGTCTCTGTGCCTCTGTGGTAAATTCTTCATTTCCCAAGGAGCACTCATGTTCGATCTACAAGGCCGTAATGGTGTCGTCTTCGGAGTCGCCAACAAACGCTCGATCGCGTGGTCGATCGCACAGGGGTTGCACGCAGCAGGCATGAAGCTGGCCATCACCTATCAGAACGAGCGTCTGGAGCAGGAAGCGAGGGATCTGATTCTTTCTTTGCCGGGCGCTGAAGCTTATATGTGCGACGTAAGCAAGGACGAAGAAATCGACCGGCTCTTTGCCACGCTCAAAGAGCGCCACGGCAAGCTGCACACCTTGGTACATTCGATTGCCTTCGCTCCAGCAGACGAATTGAAAGGAGATTTCACCAACACTACGCGTGAGGGCTTCCGCATCGCGCTGGACGTAAGCGTCTACTCGCTGATTGCAGTGGCGCGACGAGCCGCGCCCTTAATGGAAGATGGCGGCTCGATTATAACGATGACGTACTATGCTTCCGAAAAAGTCGTGCCGCGCTATAACGTAATGGCCGTGGCCAAGGCCGGGCTCGAATGCAGCGTGCGCTATCTGGCGTATGAATTGGGAAAGAAGAAGATCCGGGTGAATGCAATTTCGGCGGGGCCTGTGAAAACCCTTGCCGCGCGCGGCATTTCGGGTTTTAGTGACATGTTGAAAGCGCATGCCGAGCATGCCCCGCTGGGCCGCAATGTGGAGGTCAGCGAGGTGGGCAACACTGGAGTGTTTCTCGCATCCGATGCCAGCAGCGGGATCACGGGCGAAGTGATTTTCGTGGATTGCGGATATAACGTCATGGGATTTTAGAAGTGCCCAATCTGGCCGTGATTCTCTTTTTTACGGGTCACTTCATCAGAAACGAGAAATCCTCGAACACATATTCATGCTTTCCATCGGTAACGATCGGCCTCACTTCGCCCCGCCGCACCTGCTGAATCGCACTGACCAACTTCGGCAAATATGCGGGATCGGCGACCGGCACGTTGTGTGACGGCAGAAGCAGCTGAAGATGAGGAGTAAGCGCCGCAAGCTTCTGCATGGATGCTACGTAGGCATCTAAATCAGTTTCCGGACGATACAGATAGATCGGTCCGAGATAGAACGAATCTCCGGTGAATAACAGCCCGTTCTGCTCATCGAGCAGCGCGATTTCGTCGGGCGTGTGGCCGGGCGTGGCGATGATTTTTAGCGTGCGTCCACCGAGATCGATTCTGTCGCCGTCATGCAGCCAGTGGGTGATGTGAAATGGCTTAGTCGCGTATGCCTTTGCGTCGAATCCCGCCGGCAAATTGCGGCAGAGTTGCCCAGGCGCGAGCTCGGCCTGCGCATCGTCTTTTGATCCGCGTGCGTTGGCGCGGGTGAAGTCGGTATCCATGCCGTAAATATCGTTGAAGCGCCAGTTGTCGCCGACGTGATCATTGTGTGTGTGCGAGTTCACCACGCCTACCGGAAGGTTGGTCAGGGATTTGGTGACGGCCTGAATGTTGCTGATGCCCATGCCAGTGTCGAACAACAAAGCTCTGTTACTACCCACGACCAGATAAGAGATGACCTCTTCCAGTTGCCACGGTTCGTAGATGGCAAACACTCCGGGGCGAATTCTGTAGA
>JASIEN010000654.1 GCA_030045935.1 Candidatus Sulfotelmatobacter sp. | reverse complement strand
GTCATCCACGTGCACGCTGGCGCGATTCACGGCTGTGATCACATTTTGGGTTGCGCTGGCTGCAGCCGTGACAAGATGAACTCGCACTTCCAGGCGCGCGGCCATCATTCCCAGCGGATCATGCACGCCGGGCTGGTCGTCCAGGATGAATTCCTGTGGCAGCAGATGCAGCACTTCGCGATCGGCCGGCAGTGGGATGGCCCGCGCGCGCTCAACTGCCTGTTTGATCTCGTCCTTGCCGATTTCACGCGGTCGCGTGCCGAGGGTGATGCCGCCATGGCTGTTGATGCCGCGAACATGCGCTCCGCCAATGCCGATAATCGCGTGTTCGACCGCAGCCCCGGCGGTGTCTTCCGCGGTTTCAACCGCCTTTTGGATTGCGGACACCGCCTTGTCGAGTTCGACGATTACTCCCTTGCGCGAGCCACGCGATTCGGCCACTCCGTGGCCGCGATATCGCAGGCCATTCTCGGTAACCTCGACCATTACGGCGCAAGTTTTCGCGCTGCCGACATCAATTGCCGTCAGAAAGCTTCCCTGCTGATTCGCCATCGTTAATGAGTTCCTGAACTTCGAAAGCAACTTCTTTGCAAAATAGAATTCGCAAACTACCCGCCCGGCCCCTGATTTGCCTGATCCTTGCTGATCGCAGGACTCGGCTTCTGACTGGTTGCGGGTTTCTGCTCGCCCGCCGCCGACGCCCCTGGGGCGGGTTTTGGCGTGGCGGCAGAGCTCACAACCCCTGGCTTTGGTGGCGGGGCGCTTTCCTGGATGCTGTTGGGCGTATGTTCCGTTCGCACTGCCAAATGCGGCGACGTTTTCGCAACAGTCAGTGCGCCGGCAACGCTCGCACGCACCTCATGCTTCGCGCCTTTCCTGATTTTGCCTGCCGGCTTGCCGCCAGCCTTTGGGTCCACCTTCTTCTCGCTTATTTCAAAGACGGGCTTTGGCACAGCTCTGTCATGCGACAGATGTGTGATCAATGCCGCCGGCTTCACGCCGGCAGCCGCCGCCGCTTTCACGGCTGCCGGATTCAGCGCCTTCTCGTTTGTTGCGTGAGGCACGTCCGGATTCACGATGATCTGGTTCTCGTAACGCAAATCGACCGAGTCAAGTCTCTGAAACTGTTGGCGCCAGCCCTGCGCGTGGGCAACATAAATCTTGTAGCGCTCCAGAAAGTCCGACGACCCAAGATGCACAAGCACATACCCTGCCTGATCATTCACACGCACTTTCACATCTTCCAGATCTGAAAGATCAACCTCGCTCAAATCCTGCGTGTAACGTGCGCCGCCGGCGTTCAACTCGCGCACCATCTGCGCGTAAACTTTCATTCGCGGGGCACGGGTGGAAAGCGGTTCGCTGGCATTCATCCCCAAAATCACCGGGAACGAATATTTGCGTTTAGGGGGAAGCTCCATCAAAGTTCCGCCGGTATCGATCAGAAAAATTCGCGGACCGACACGCGCGAAGGCCACCGGAGTGCGCTCGTGAATTTGAACTTGCAGCCGATTGGGAACGAACCGCATGACGCTGGCCGATTCCACCCAGGGAATCTGCTCCAGTTGCTCTTTTTGTTGCGCCAGGGGAATGAAGAAAATATTCCGCCCGATATCGGCGCCCATGACTTCCATGATCTGCGCCTTGCTGACGTTCTGCGTGCCCATGATTTCGATGTTGTCGCTTGATTCCACCCGGAAACGCCAGGAGCGCTCGCCGTAGTGATAAAGACCGGCAGCGGCCAACCCGGCGGCGCACACAATCCCAGCTGCTGCCCCACCCCACAGCAATCGGGTCGCAGTTTTCTTAGGAAGGGCGCTGCGGCGAGCAGGAACCCGCTTTTGCCCGCGCAGAAAGGGAGATTCCTCATCCACATCGAGATCGATCAGGCGCGCGTCGTCGAGTTCTTCGCGCGGCGAATCTTCGCGCTGATACGCGCGGGGTGGGTACAACTCTTCCTGCACGATGGTGGAACCACTTTTCCGCGCCATCAGTTCAGGTCAGTTGTCGAGAGGAATCGCTGAGCACTCAAACTATAGCCTCATTTTGAGACAAGCGATAGACCAAATGTTGGCACTTTTTCACAGGGAGGAACCGGGTTGAACATCATTGTCGGGCTGTCGTTCTTCACTAAGCAAAAAAACGGACGCGATCAGGTTCTCGCGTCCGCCCTTAATGGAGGATGTAACTTTCGCGGCCTTTAGATTGGTGCTGCGACCTGCGGTACATCAACATGCACACTCGGAACCCGAACGTCGACAGCAGGCTGGTGAACTGAAATCTGTGGAACATTTATATGCATTTGCGGAATGCTGACATGAACCTCAGGAACATGCGCATGCACTTGAGGAACCCTCACATCAACTCCAGGAACACTTACGTGGACTTCAGGAACATGGACCACTACGCGTCGGCAAGATGAAGACGAACCTTCAGATTCATCGGATTCATAGGACGCAAACTGCATGCCCGCCAATTTCGCTTCCATCTCAGCTCGGCTGGATTCCATTTGTGCCAATGCCCCTTGCCGCCGCGCTGACATTGCGTCGAACCGGGCAACCCGATCTTGAGTACGCGCAATCCTTTCCCGCATCCTCGCCACGGCAACAGAGCCGCGGCATGAGGTTGCGGTCTGGGCCCGCGCCTGTAACAAGTTGGCTTGCATCAGGAAGCGGTCGAACTGCCCCGTCGCCAGGTCAGCGAGCAGGCTCGACCCCTGCGAGACCCCAGCTCGTATTTGGCCAACTGCGCGGTGCAGCCAAGCCGCCCCGCCATCCTGGTAAAAGCCATTCACGCCCAAAGCCAGAACGCCAGCCGTTAACCATGCCCAAGCTGTTGTTTTCATTGCCTCATCTCCGTATGTCAGGTTGGACGGTCGTTTATCGCATTGGTTAGCAATTAAACATACGAAGAGCTGGCCGCGCCGGTTCCACAAGAATAAGAAGCGGAGTAAGATTCGAGAATCTCGGGGGTGGATCATGAATTTTCTGGCTTTTCTGCTCCTCGCGCTTTACGCGCTTCAGACTTCGGAGACGATCCCGCAAGCGACCCCGAGCAATGCTCTCGCTCTTCTGACGGAAGTCAGTCAGCAGTATGCGGATGCCAAGTCCTATCACATCGAGGCGGTCGAAGAAGAAGAATCAAGCAACGAACTTCGGCATAGCTGGGAAAAGACGCTAATGACGGTAATTGCGATGCCGGATGGCCGCTACCGCTATGAGGGACGGTCGGGCTTCGGATCGGCGATTGTGGTCTCCGATGGGACAACTAAGTGGCGATACCATTTGTACGAAAATCTCTATATTCAACAAGCAGCCTCCAAATACCCTGCGAAGGGCGAGTTTATTCCGCAGGAAGAAAGCGCAGCGGTTTCGGCGTCGATGATCACACGTGAACTCGCTGGCGAAGCCCACCGCCTGAACTCCGCCTCCTACCTTCCTGATGAGGTGATCTCGGTGGATGGACGCATGATTGAGTGTTATGTAGTCCGATATTCGAGCGATGACTACAAAACAAAGAAACAGGATTTCAAACAAGAGCGAACGATCTGGATCGATAAGTCTCGGAAACTGATCGTGAGGACTGTGACTCACGCCGATACGTATTTGATCTCGGGGTCGGCTCACATTCCGCTTCACAGAGACACGACACTGACATTCCCGGTTATGCGGTTGGACGAGCAAGAGCCACCCAGTTCTTTCGCGTTTGTTCCGCCTGCAGGCGCCGAATTGGTAGCCGAATTC
>JASIEN010000653.1 GCA_030045935.1 Candidatus Sulfotelmatobacter sp. | reverse complement strand
ATGGGGATGATCTTGTCGAGTCGGCGATTAAGGAAAACGTACGTCAAAGCGCCAAAGACATTCTCGCGAACAGCGCGATCATTCGTGATGCCGTGAACTCCGGCAAAGTGACCGTCATTCTTACGGGAACGGCGGCTTTCGATGTCTCTTCCGCATTCAAGGAAGCGGACGTCATAATCGCCGCTCCAATTGTTACTGCTGCACAAAACAACCTCATAATTCGTGATTGCATATTGATTCTTCCCTCCGGTTCATTGCCATAACTGGCTGAGTTTCGCTTGTCGTTAATGCAGCCTCGATACCAAAGTGCAACCTATTCAAAACACGAGCGTTATGACCCGTTAAAACTCTCGCCATCTTCGGAAATTCCCGAGAGTTCGAGAGGCGGGGAAGTTATTAATCAAAAAAGGGATACGGTAAGGGAACAACAGATCAAGAATGGCTGTGAATGGGCTGCGCGAGTCACTGGGGGCTGTGCGAGTGCTGCCCTGGGCACGAATCAAGGCACGCCCGATGCGAGATCTGGGCGCGTTAAGTTGAGGATTGCCTAGTTGTGGTCACCCGCAGGTGCCTGGAGCTGCTCCACTCGGCCGGTTTCGAGTTCATATTCCGCCTCGATCACGGTGACCTTGCCGGAGTTCACGGCATCACGAATGATCGCGCTGTTCGCAAGAATGTCTTTGGCGCTTTGACGTACGTTTTCCTTAATCGCCGACTCGACAAGATCATCCCCATGGGCATAACTTTTCGCTTGAACCACGGCAGGATTGATCTTTTCTACGATGGCGTCCAGATTCTGGCTCGGCATCTTTTCGCCGGAACAGGCTGCGTTCACCGCACCGCACTTCTGATGTCCCAACACGACCAGCAAAGGACTATGCAAATGCTCCACTGCATACTCCATGCTGCCGAGCGCCACTTTGTCAGCAACATTGCCTGCAGTGCGCACTACAAAGATATCTCCCAGGCTCTGGTCGAAGATGAGCTCCGGACCTACCCGGCTGTCGGAACAGGAGAGGATGATTGCCTTGGGAGATTGTCCGGAAACGAGCTTACGGCGCAGTGAAACGAGATCGCGCGCCTGGGACTTGCCAGCGACAAATCGCTGATTCCCGGCCATCAAGCTCTGCCAGACCTCTGCCGCGGACGGTGCTGCATGACTTGCAGCATGCGACGAGTGTTGCGCCTGAACCGCGGGCGCAGTTTGCGCCACGGTGACGGACGCAAGCGATAACATAAGGCTAAGGCACAATATGCGGGTCATGAAGTTTCCTCCAGAATGTAGGTCTATTTGTAATTTTGCGGGGGCGCCGCTATGGTTAACATCACCGTATCCGTCTCTGGGAAAATCTGATATTCGACGAAGCCTGGAATCTCGAACCATTTCTGGCCATATTCAACGAGGCCTCCGTTTATCGCGATTTTACCCGTTCCGCGGACAAAAAATAGTGTGGCGGCAGATGTTTCATAGCGCCGCTCGACATTGTTGTCGTTGGCATTTATATGGGTAAAGCGGAACACCGCGGTGCCGTTTCTGAGGACGTGGAAACTTCGATCTCGAGACAACTCTTCAACGCTGATCTTGGTGACAGAATTAGACATGATGATTTCTCCCTTTTCGATAACCGGATTGGGTCAGATTATCTAGCTCTGAACAGGGCAATCACTCTGCCAATCTGCGAGCCTTTGTAAGCAAGGATTTATGGAAGACGGAAGTCCTGACCCGGTTGTGAGAATCCGAGAGTTCGTGATGTTGAGCCCGGTCTAACCAGGACTGCGAATATTTAGCGGTGGTCCGCGCTGTCACCATGATCCGGCTGACTTTTGCGTGTGACTACATTTTCGGCAGGCAGAACAACTGCCTTGCCTCGATCAGGCCCTGGCTTCGCTTCGGATTCGTTTTCACGGGGAACCGGTCCTCTCGACAGGTTGACGTAGACTCTCTGCATGCTCTGTTGGTTGTCGCGGACAAGACCGGTGCGCGGATTGTCCAGCTCCGAAGCCAACGAGAGCACGATAGCGACCATTAGCGGTACAACCAACATGCCTAGAAAGAACCTTTGTTGCATCCCGTACCCCACGACAAAACAGGTCAAGGCGGCTATCAGTATCATGACCAGCCAAATCGCAGCAGGTATGTGCTTCTCTTCAGCGGCAAGCCTCTGTTCGACCAGGTCGGGCAATTTATCCAGAGACTGTACAAAAAGTGAGGTGACGACATTCGGGTTTTGTTGAACCATTAGTGTCGTTTGCCGCCACATTTCATTCTGCAGTTGCTCGGCATGATTGACGCTTCCGGCGAGCGCGACCTGATTCGAAGTGGACTTGCCGAACTCGATGCGGGTGCCGACATATTCTGCTAACGACGACAGGATTCTGTCCCGAAACGGCTCCGCTAGCAACTCCGCACGTGCCTGTACAGTTGTAATCGCATTTGCCTCGTCGATTACCAGTTGATTCCGCTGCTCGTAGTGTGGCAGGGCCATGGGCAGGGTGAAGCCCAGCAATAGACCAAGCAGAACACCAAGTTCATTTCGTGCAGACTCGACGAGGGACTGACGTTCTGGTGTGTTGCCGCGTGATGCCTGTCGCAGCCTGAAGCCGAATTCCACAACCATCATCAAGCCAACTAATAAGAGAAGAAAGAATACTTCCGTGTGTGCGATAACCCACAGCATCGGACCAACCGAGTCCAACTCTCGCGCCGAAACTGGCTCAACGATTGCGATGAGGAGCATAATCGTTCTCAAAGGCCGTTATAGCTTAGTTCGTTATTGTAGCGGCGGATCCAGCATGCCATCGAACGAAGTTCCAATAAACTTTCCGCGAGCGTCGAAATTCCAGTTGAAAATGGCTTGCCCAGCGTTCGCGCACGCATGACAGCCGTTGCGCAGCGGATAGGCTACCGTGAACTGTATACCACCGTTGGGGCCAGCTTGTGATTCTGGCCAGATTTTTCCGTCGCGATCGCCGGGCCAGATATCGATGTTGGGAAACTGATTCCTGGCGTCCTGAAACTGAGGGCTCTGTTTCATGGTTTTGACGTCAAGTAGTTTGAGATCCTCTACGTTGACGATGCGCGGTTGTCCATTCACCAGCAAAAACCCATAGTTGGTGTTGGCACGCAAAGGATATGTGATCCATGCGAATGCCACCGGACCTTCGTCATGAAATCCGGTCATGATGCCAAACTCGTGACTTTCCTTGTAAAGTTCGCGCGTGAAGCTTACTGCGTCAGGCGGAGCGCCGGCCTTAGCCACCTGGGCAATCATGCAACGGCCATAGCCGGCATTGTCAGAGGACGATAATTGATCGCAGGCAGCATGCGCTGTGGTCATGAATTGCGGCGGCAGTTGCCACACAGCCGAATCCCCGATCTTCGCCGAAGCAGTCTTGGTTTGTGCAATCAGACCGAGAGTCAGCACGAGAACAGCCAGGACAAGTTGACAGATGTGACGCATGTTTTGACCTCAGAATAAGACAAACTAAATTGTGAGTCTCGACGAAGATAAACCTTTTCAGCATCGAAGCGCCTGACAGCCCAGCAGCGGGCCGCAGGCGCTACGATACTCTGGTGCCGGTTAGACTGCATCATTGGTTGGGTTGCAGCGAAGCGCAAGGCCCGCGCCGACCGCGAGCAGGCCGAGCAGTCCTAACAGGGGAAGCGAGCTGCCGGTCGCGGGCAATTCTGCCGGGACGGCAACAGTATCGACCACTTCCGCGATTTCAACTTCTTCGCCGCTCGGTTCAACCGCCTTCACAGGCGCCTGTGCCAGTGCCGGGGCCGCATCGGTCGCCTGCTCATCACGCACAGATAAGACCGGCTCACCTGCGTTCTGCGCGATTTCTGTCGCCCGAGCCTTGGGGTAGACGAACTCCTGACCGAAATTGTCTCCGGGGTAGAACCAAGCCTTGACAGCCTCGGGAGTACCCTGCGGTGTCTCGTCGAACTTGATCACTGTATGCCCCGTGGGCCGCAGACGGTAGTTCGGGATGGCCATGACAGTGTTGATCAATCTGGAGCGATCGGCATTCCAGATCTGAACGATGTTGCGGTTGGATGGACTGTCCATCAACTGGAACCAATATGTTCCAGATTGTAGAACGGTGCCTCCAACTTGCACGGGCTCGGTGAAGGTTAGTTTGGTGGCTTTGTTCCACACGTCGGCGTTGGCGTTACGCGAGACAAACACCGTGGCCAGCGCGACCAGGCAGAACATGGCGATTTGCAATTTATGCGATTTCATCATCTTTCTCCTCTTTAAGTTTTGAATTGGTCTTGGAAACCTGTCGGACAAAGACATTCACTCTGTGTCCTACTTCATCGCGCTAGGGCGACGCCAAAAGACGCCAGTCTTCGAAAGTTTTTCTTCCTTCGCGAACCGGCCTCTGTAAGTTTGCAAATGCAACCCGAGCGCCAAACCCAAGGGACTAGAAACACGTGTGTTACGGTGCCTCCGAATTCACGAAAGCTCCGGGAGTTTACGAAACTTCAAGAGAAATCGGAACGCGAATGCGAATTCAGTCGTAAGAACGGTTCAAGTGGCCTAGGTGTGGAGATCGGTTGGCTGTAGACGGAGAGGTCAATTCATCAGCAGCAAAGCAACGCAAATGTTGAGTTTGAGAATCTTTCGGTGCAGTGAACCGGTCTGCAATCCTATCGTGCATCTTTGAACGATTGATCTTTGGTCACTGCCTTGCATTGCAAGGAGCCTGATCGACATGAAGTCCTTGCGACAAGGGAATTATCGGTTGATGGTTCGTACCGCGCAGAGCCAGGAGGGATGTCTTTCTGATGAAATTGCGTCAACATCTTCGGTGGTGTTTCTTGATTATGGGATTCGTGCTTCTGGCGTTCTGTGCAGCGGCCAAGCTCCACGAGCTGATCTTGTCCCGGGCAGCGATACGCCGCTTCGAAGACCTCAAGCAGACCACAGTAAGTAAAGGAGCAGAACCCAACGCTGTTGCCCAACCGGTGGCCGGCCCTCCCGATTTCGCCTCGTGGTCGGAACAACGGATCAAGCACTATGAAGATAGTTTGAGCAGCAGGATTGCTCCGCCGTTAGCAGTCATCCGCATCAAGAGCGTCCATCTCGAGGCGCCAGTCCTCGAGGGCACCGACGACCTGACACTGAACCGCGGAGTCGGTCACATCGCAGGCACAGCGCGCATTGGCGAAAACGGCAACGTCGGACTCGCCGGTCACCGGGATGGCTTCTTCCGCGGATTGAAGGACATCAAGGTCGGCGATCGCATCGAGGTCGAAGAACCCGGGCGAGTCGAAACCTATGTTGTGGATCACCTGGAAATCGTCGCTCCCCAGGATGTGAGTGCGCTGCATTCAAACGGCAAACCGGCTTTGACGCTGGTGACCTGTTATCCGTTCTACTACATTGGCAGCGCGCCCCGACGTTTTATTGTGCATGCCCTGCTTGCCCGTCCGCAATCAGATACCATTTCAATGGGTGAACTGGCCCAGTAGGGCTAACTCTTCGGCGAGTATCCCGGAAGAGGCTTATAGGTCGAAGTAGACGGAAGCGCGGACCTTCGTTCTTCGCTGCTAGATGAACAGAGACATCGATGACACCGATGCCGAGACCAGTAGACTTTCCAAAGCCGCTTTGATTTCTTCGGCGAGTGTTACCCCGATAACAACTGGGCCGCTAGGACGAAGTATTACTATCGATCGGCGCAGAGGGAGATGAACGAGATGGTCCCGGCCGACAATCCTTCCGAAGAGCGTGGTGGACAAGCTTGTAAGAACAATTGGGATAGACGCCGACGCTGTCTGTGCCGTCTGTGATCAAGAATTCTTCTGCGCCGCCAACGTCCAAGGCTTGCCATCAAAATGCGATGGCAGGGTGAGGCCAAACAGTTTCAGGATTGTCGGAGCCACATCCACAATTGCCGGTTCCTCTTCGACAAACCTATGGCTGGAAAATAGAACCCCAGGAACCAGCCGCGGATCGATGCAGTGGTCCCCGCTCCATGCTTTGATATTGTCCTCGAATATCTGCCCGGTAACTTTGCCCATTACTGAATCCCACGAGGCGCGATAGCCGGCTCCGTAGCCGACCAGCAGATCGGGTGCGTTCTCTGCGTAGGGTCCCCGATAAACTGCGTCGGTAATAAACACCCCGGTGACTCCCACCTTGCCTGAGGCAGGATCGACCAACCCATTCAGTTTTTTTTGCAGTTCTTTTTTCAATGCCTCGGCTTCGGAGCGGTCGACAATGCCCTGCTTCTCGCGGCCTTTGATGTTCAGATAAAGTCCGTTGAGCCCCATCGTGTAAGCGCGCGTGCGCGACCAGTCTACGTCCTCGAACCAATCGCCGCTCTCGCTCTTGCCGTCCTTCAATGTGAGATATCCGTTCTGGTGCAACCACGCATTCAGGTTCATGCAACGCGCAAACGACTTGAATCCGTGGTCGGAGATCACCATCAGCAGTGTGTCGTCGTCAATTTTCTCCATCACTCGCCCGATCAGGCGATCCATGCGCTCGTACAGATCCTGAATCACCAGACGTTTTTGGCTCTGCGGCACATCTCGGACTGCTGGATGGTCTTCCTCCAGATAACGCCAGAACATATGCTGTACGCGATCGGTCGTATCGAACACGCAGGTGCAAAGCCCCTGTCTGGTTTTGTCCAGAGCATCAAAAAGCATCCGCTCGCGATCTTCGTGATTGCCATAAGCTTGCGCCAGAAAGGCATCGTCATCGAGCACGTGCTCGTTGAGCGCCCACGTGTCTTCCGCTAGGCCAAGCGTCGCGTATGGCCCGTAGAGCTTGGCCAGGTAAATTGAGTAAGTTACCGGGTGCGAAATGGGCAGGTCGGGACGCCCGGGATCGATGTTGACCGGCGTGACATAGACTTCAATCTCGGGCGAAAGTTCCTTGAGATAGAAGCGGCAGATGCCATGTGCCGTGACGCCCATGCCAGCCTTGAATTGTGCCGGAATCCACTCCGAATATTCGCCGAGCTTCAACGTGAATTTCTCCGAACCAAACACAAAGCGCGCCGATTTCGATCTCGCCTCAGGCGAAATCTCGAAATCCACGCGCAGTTCGCCGGCCTTCTCTACCAAAGGGTTGTCCGGCCCCGGAACATAGGAACGATAAACACCGTTCTTGCGCTCGATGGGCACACGCACGCCGCCTTCGCGAAACTTGTCATTGGAAGTGCGGGTCGTGCAGAGGCAAAACGTGCCCTGGCTGCCCTTCAGGTCGGGCACGCACATCCCGGAAAGCAGCACGCCCTGAAACTTCTCCGGCGGAAACGTAACGGGAACACGAATCACGGAACTGAAGATTCCCGCATTACCCAGCCAATGCCAGAACGGAGTACCCTTGCGCATCGCTTTGATTTCTGTTTTGCCAAATGGAATGGAATACTTGCCAATTTTGATGTGGCGCTTCGGCCCCTTAATTTCGGCCGACGAAAGATAAGGAAGATAGTTGTTGGTATTGCGCGCGAGAAAGTCGTAAATATTGTGTTTGCCGGGATTCACACCGGTCATGAACGTCGACCAGGCCACGGGAGAAATGGGAGGAAACGTCGTACGCAGTTTGCTGAACGTGCCTTTTTCCCGCAATTTCGCCAGGTTCGGCAGCCTGCCTTCTTTCATAAATCGATCCGCCAATTCGGGATCCATTCCGTCGAATCCCAAAATCACCGCTCGCTCAAAGGTCGCTTTTCCATACACATTTCGTCGCCGGAAAAAACGGAACAACTGACGGAATGGCCACGTCACCAGCGCATAGAACGAATAGAGGAAGGGAACAAAAAGCGCCCAAAACGACGACAGCACGGCGAATCCCGCGCCCGGACCGGCATATGCGTGACTCGCCGTCGGGAACAGGACGCACGCGAGCAGCAGAAAAAAATACCAACGGAGCCAACGGCATTTCTGCGCGTTACCCGACGTGATATGCTGCCCACGCATTTTCTTCATATCCGGATGCCCCGAATCTCCTTGAAAATAAACCCCGCTACCATGGACAAGATGAAGAACGGCCAAATCCAATTCATGCCATAGCCCGCGATCTCGATATCGCGGTCAGGGTAATTGATCGAAATGGAGTCGACCGGAAAATTCTCCGGCAGCGCCGGCTCTGCCGATGAGAACATACGCTCCCAGAACTGTCCCCGCAAGCGGACAGTGGAAATTCGAGCTAGGTCACTCCCCACGCGAACCGTCTTCGCGGCGCTCTGGCCGGCAGCGGCAATCTTCACGTCATACTTTCCCTCTTTTGAGGCAACTAGCCGCCAGACAATGGCATTCTCTGCCGGAACATGAACCGGGGGCGCGGTCATCGCAATCTCGGGAGGGAGGACGAGCGTGACATCATTCAACGCGTCGCTTGTCTGCCCGGTGAGGTGAACCGTCAGCAGGAACGGCAGGTTTGGAGGCAACGGGGCCGCGCCGAGATACCGATCGACCTGCACCATCAACAAAGTAATCGGAACGATGACCCACAGCAGCGGCTTGAAGCTGAGTTTCAGGTAACGCCCGGTGCCGCGCAGGATCTTGCCGTAGGAACTCATCACCACCGGAATCTGGTCGCGATAGAGGCGCACCGCCAGCAAGTGAGCCTTCACCTGGTCTTTGGTTATGGCGATTGCTTTCTGATCCGACGTGTAACCGAACAGGACCACCATCAGCGAGCCGACCACCACCGACAGCACCACTACAATCGCCAGCGGACTGATGAGCAGAAGGAACTTGAACGCCGCGATGGCTACGCCATGACGCGCTACCGCCATCGGATTGGAGAGAACAGTCAAACTACTCGATGTACCCTAAGCCGCGCAGCCGTTTTTGTATTTCTTCCTTTGGTGTGTTGCTCTCGTCCGGCAGGATTTTCTTTGTTTCTTTTTCCAGCATATGGATTACAAATTGGTCGATCGATTCGTATCCAGCGGCGTCCGAACACTGCTTGACCTTCTCCAACAGTTCGCCTTCGATTTTCACTTTGTGTGAACCAAACATAATTGCTCCTGTGCGTCGCATCTCCTCTGCGTCGCAGTTCTTAACGCGACTGAAACACTGACTGTCCCAGCATATCCTTCGTTTTCGCGATTCCGAATTCCGCCAGAATCGTGGGCGCAATGTCCGTCAGCGCCGGAGCTTGCGCTTCAAT
>JASIEN010000652.1 GCA_030045935.1 Candidatus Sulfotelmatobacter sp. | reverse complement strand
CACCCGAGTTGGTCACACGTCGGAAGCGGGCCATCCGCGGCTCCGCCGCCCTCGGCTGAAGCCGAGGGTCTACCTGATAGCGCGGGGCTTCCGAATGACGCTGCCTTTGCGCTTCAAAGGCTTTCGGAGTTTTCCACAGCCCCCACCTCGGTAACTTTCCGCCCACTTCCGCAAACGCCGCTTCCGTCATATGCTTGATAACGAAACCGGGCGCGCCGCCTTACTTCAGCATGGATTCGCTTCGCCTGTATTCTGTGGTTATTGCCGGGGGTGGAATTGCCCTTGGCGCATACGCCTTGTTGCGCCGCAAACCCAAAGGGCCGGATGAACTCGAGCGCGAGCGCCGCACCTGGCTCGACGGCGTTGGCCGCATTACCGACGGTACCGTTATTGACGTGCAGGAAATTCCCTCCAACAACGGGCACTACACCGCCGTTCTGCTCATTTATAAGTACGATGTTGCCGGCGTGTCTTACGAATGCTCGCAGGATGTGACCTATCTGCGCCAGTGGATCAATCTGCACTCGTGCCGCCTGGGCCTGCCAACTTCGGTTAAATACGACCCGCACAATCCGGGCAATTCGTTGGTGGTCTCGGAAAGCTGGATGGGGTTGAGGCAGTAGCCAGTATCAGTTCTCAGTTGCCAGTGCCCGGTTTTCAGATCGCCCCGATGCGGTAGTTAGAACTGGGAACTGGCAACTGCTTTCAAATCTGATAATCCTCAAGAAACAACTCTTCCGGCGCGATCTTGGGAGTAGCCGATTCTCCGTCGATCGAAATATCCGGTTCCGCTCCAAGCGCATCGTGCGAGTGCTGCTTAAATTTCTCGCGCAGTTCGTGAACTTCCGCAGCCAGCTTGATGATCACATCCGACAGCGGGTCGCGAATGTCCTTCGGGTCGGTAATCACGACGCGCTTGCCGTCACGCAGAACGATGTGGCCAGGGACGCCCACGATCGTTGAATTCTCCGGTACGTTGCGCAGGACGACTGAGTTTGCACCCACACGGCAGTTATCTCCAACCGAGATGTTGCCCAGCAGTTTTGCCCCGGAACCGATCGAGATGTTATTGCCGAGCGTGGGGTGCCGTTTGCCTTTTTCTTTTCCAGTTCCGCCCAGGGTCACGCCCTGATACATCGTGACGTCGTCGCCCACAATTGCAGTCTCTCCGATCACCACGCCCATGCCATGATCGATAAACAGCCGACGCCCGATCTGCGCCCCGGGATGAATCTCAATCCCGGTGAAAAGACGAGCGACCTGCGATGTGAATCGAGCCAGAAAGCGCATTTGATGCAGCCAAAGCCAATGGGTGAGATGATGCGCCCAAACCGCGTGCAGGCCGGGATAACACAAGAGCACTTCGAAGTACGAGCGCGCCGCCGGATCCGACTCGAATACGGCAGCAATATCTTCGCGCACGGATTGGAGAAAGCCGGGCATCGCGGTTCTCAGTACTCAGTACTCAGTACTCAGTACTCAGTAACGCTAATTCACGCCGGATGAGAGCGCAAGGGAGGTAAGCAAACGAACCGAAGTCTGAACTCAGAACTGAGTACGGGGTACTGGGTACCAGGCGCCGGGTGCTGGAATGCGTGTATTGAGAACTGGCAGTCGACTATTCGCCGCCGTGCTCGAAACCACCGGTGGCGGCGACAGTGATGCGCAGGTATTTGTAAGGATTGACTGGCGTGTCGTTGATGCGCACTTCATAGTGCAGGTGCGGCCCGGTCGAGCGCCCGCTGGAGCCGACGTAACCAATGATGTCTCCGCGATGAACTTGCTGACCTGCTGTCACTGCAAACCCAGAGAGATGCCCGAAGCGAGTGGAGATGCCGTGGCCGTGGTCCAGAATAATGGCTTTGCCATATCCGCCCATGAATTCCGCCCCAACCACAACTCCGTCAGCCGGAGCAATCACTGCCTGGCCGAAGGTGCTGCCGATGTCGACGCCCATGTGAAACGCACCTTCACCGTTGAACGGATCGATGCGCTCCCCAAAACTCGCGGTTACGCGGCCATCCACTGGCCACAAATTCGGCACAGAATTGGCGCGCGCCCAATCGGCCGTAGTTGCGTTGCGAGTCAAACCGAAGCTGATGCCCGCAGTTGCAGCACCAGTCAGGGCCGATGTACGCAGGGCGCCCAGTTGATCTAACGAAGAAGCCACATCCACTTCCTGAATGTATTGCTGCGACGCGCTCACCATGTGCGGCTGCTGTTTCAACCCGTAGAGAGCGGAAACCTCGCTGGCGATCGAGCCCAGCGAGGCCACCTGCACGTCGCGCTCTTTGGCAACTTCTTCCAGCTTGGAATACCGATCTTTGAGCTGCTCTTTTTCGGTGCGCAGTTCATTGTAGCGGGAAACTTTCAGCAGCATGCGCGCGTAGGAGCTGGCGATGCCGGTCAGGCTGAGGAATCCGATGGCCGCGCCCACCACAAAGACATATAGATATTGGACTGGAATGGAGATCTTGCGTAGCTGCCCGTCGTCTCCGCGAGCTACGAAGAGTATGTAGAAGCGCTTCCTCAAATCTCGCCTTTCTTTCGTTCTTAACAATCAGGGCCGGAATTCCAGGCAAGCCTGTGGTTGCAGAAGCCAGTTCGGACCACCTGATTTTTACGGATCACGCTCCCATTTGGGAATGGAAACCGTTAACGTGCCCGTTTCCCTACCGGGAACCAAGGACCAAGCTGAAACTGTCTCCGCAAGATACATGGGATGCGGGACTTAGCTTGCCTCAGCGTACCGCAAATTCATTCGGCCAAAGGTTTGTGAATGTCTGGTAAAAGGTAGCAAACCAGATTCCCCCTGTCAATGACGCGAATGGCCATTAAGAGTTACTGAAGGGACAGTAACCGAAGTTGACGCCGGGACAGTTACCGTGTGTTACGAATTCGCACCACCTCTCGCATCCGGCCAAGTATTATTTTTCCGTTCACGGCACGGCTTGGGCGGCGCGCCGAAAAGCCCTTTTTCACTGAGGAACTTTAGGTCGGCAATAGCTCTTATTCCTAGGAACGTGAGCGTTCGAATTCCGCTGACCTCGCTTATATTGTTTCCGTGCCTCTGCCAGAGAAATCTCTGATTGCTCAAATCCGCCAAGCTGCCAGACGAACTCACAATCCCGCCGTGCTCACCGGCATCGGTGACGATTGCGCTGTCCTCCGCCCTCGCAATGATGAAGACATACTCGTCACTACGGACTTCTCCCTCGAAAACATTCACTTTCGTCGCCGCTTGCACTCGGCCGAATCCATCGCTCACCGCTGCCTTGCAC
>JASIEN010000651.1 GCA_030045935.1 Candidatus Sulfotelmatobacter sp. | reverse complement strand
CCGCAGGGCCATGGCATGGCCGTGGACAGCAAAGGGTTCGTCTACATCGGGCAAGATACGGTGCGCAAGTACGATCCCAAGACGGGCAAAGTCGTGGCCGAAGTTCCGCGGACGCCGGAGCGCCCGCCCGGCGGAGGCGGCGGAGCTCCGGCGCAGATCGGGCAGCACACTCCCGGCCGCGGCAGCGCCGGACCCGTGGCAGGTTTCATCACACCTCCGGGCGGTGGCCGCGCTCAACCCAGTCCCGAGGCCCTCGCCCGCCAACAAGCCGCAACTGCCGTATTCCGCACCAAGTATCCTCCCACGACGCCGATGATCGTCGGAGGACTCGAAGAGATACGGCTGGATGAGCCGGCTCGTGAATT
This sequence comes from Candidatus Sulfotelmatobacter sp., assembly GCA_030045935.1. Taxonomy (GTDB): domain Bacteria; phylum Acidobacteriota; class Terriglobia; order Terriglobales; family Acidobacteriaceae; genus Sulfotelmatobacter. The sequence goes on along the minus strand of JASIEN010000651.1, from coordinate 4,507 downwards.
GTACGCCGCCGATAACTATTTAGGCGGGCGTGTGATGGTCTTCGATCTGGACACCTTCCAATTCAAGCGCGGTTGGGGCGCGTATGGACACACGCTTTCGGAAATGACCGTCAATGACGCTGACCGCGCCTACACTCCCGGCGGTCCCATGCCCAAGGAATTCCGCGGACATTTGACGCTGAATATTTCCAACGACGGACTTGTATATGCGGCGGATCGCATGGCGAATCGCATTCACGTCACGACCAAGCAAGGCAAGTTCGTGAAGGAATTTATTCTGGCGCCGATGACCGGCGTGGGTGGCGCGGCGGGCGGCGTGATGTTTTCGCCGGACAGGCAGCAGCGCCTTCTGTACATTTCCGACCTCACCAACAACCACATCTGGTTCCTCAATCGGGAAGACGGCAAAGTGATCGGCAAGATGGGCAGCATGGGCGAAAACGGAGGTCAGTTTTTCGGGCTGCACATGATCGCCGTGGATTCCAAAGGCGACATCTACACCGGCGAAGTCTTCCAGGGCGAGCGCGTGCAGCGCTTTCTTCCCGTAAAGTGATCGCAGGCGCGACTGCATCAAACTGTCATGTGTCCTGGCGGAGCGAGCCGCATAAGCCCGCGGCTGTGGCCATGGACCGAGTATCTTCCTTGTACCCGCGGGAAGAGGCATCACCTGTTAGCCTAAGAAGGTAGATCCAGAGGATTAAAATCTGCGAGACTTTTGATCGAAGAAGCCATGAAACATAGGACATTACTATTAGTAGTGAGCGCGCTAGGCCTAGCATCGCTATGCCAAGCGCAGCAAAACGGATCTCTTTGCGTGAAAGCTAACACCGGACGCGCCGGGGTGTTTGTGGACGGGAAATACCTCGGGCCAGCGGCTAATTTCCGCGTTGCCCGGACCTATCCCGTCGCTGCGGGAGAACACGAGTTGAAGCTGATCGATCCGCGATACGAAGAGCTGACCACCAAAGTGACGATCACCGCCGGCAAAAAGACGACGGTTCAAGAAACACTGAAGGAGCTTCCCTCTCCTAAGCCGCCGTTCGGTCGGTTGCGCACACACAGTGAGGACAAATTCGCAGCGGTCTATGTGAATGACAAGTACATGGGCCACGCCGACGAGTTCGACAATTTTGCGCAAGGGCTTTTACTGAATCCTGGCGAGTACCTCGTTCGGATCGTCCCCGCCTCGGGGTCCCCCGTGACGCAGACAGTCAAAATCGAAGCTGATAAAACCGTCATCGTTAAGTAGGCGCAGTCAGGCTCAGCTCTGGCGCGCCCGCTACTTGACTAAGTATGCGGGTTCAATGTACGGCCACGCATTTGCGGCTTCCGGTGGGGCAGGCCCTCGGCCCTTAAGCGCTAAGATAAGGAATTCGAGACGCGCGCGTAAGGGAATCGGCTACGAATGGCTTGATTGAAGTAGCTGCCCTTTGAAGGAGCGTGCAGGAGGGCTTGGTGCACTTCGGCGGGAACACGGAAGTATCGATATACGGTTCGATCCCGGAATTCAATCCGGAGCGTCTGATGACGGGGATCGTAGGCCACGGTCGCCAGAGTGGCGGAGGTGACAAAAACGGGTTTCATAAGGCAGACCTCAGGTTTGACAACTGCGGTTTCCGTTTGCGATTTCGTTCCCCCAGAGCGGCGGCGATCTGATTCCAACCCTCGATTACCGTGGCCAGTCCCACCTGCGGCGCGACGGCTTCCAAGACCCGATGAACGGCGAACTGGAATTCACGCCAGCGGCTGAAGACCGGAGGGGGGTTCGGGCAAGTAGTAGCCCCAGGGGGAAATAGCGCTCCCGACTCGTATCAGTTTCTGGCTCAGCAGCGCCACGAACAGCTTTCCGTACAACCAGGCGCGGCTGCTCTGATCATCGTGCTTAGGGATATGGCCCAAGCGAACAATCGACTTAAGACGCTTGAAGGTCAATTCGATCTGCCACCGCAAGCGGTAGCAGTCCAGCACTTGTCGCGTGGTCACTTCCCGGCTGGGCAACGTCGTGAACACTAAGACGTAGCGGGCGTATTCTTGCGTCTCCGCCGTGGCCGTACTCTTGCCCTGTTGCTGTTTACGCAGCAGCCGGCGTTGCGCCCGGCGGATGGCAATCTCACTCTTTCGCACTCCACACACGCGCCCCGCAATCCGTTGCTCGCCCGATTCCACCCACACCCGCCATTCCGCCGTGGTCCCGGCCCTCGACAAGCTCTTCAGGCGCTTGAGGAGCGGAAAAGGTCGCCTCCGCTCATCCCACAACGGCAGCGACGCGGGGTTCAGGCGCACGCACACATGGGCGTGCTGGCGGACCACCTCCGCGATCCCGGGCGGGTGACTATAGCCGGCATCGGCCAGCACGACCTCCCCGGGATGAAACCGGAATCGTCCTAATCGCTCCCCGGTGTTTTTACCGCGCGCCGCGGTCAACTCGAAATGGTCGCATTCCAAGTTCGGCAAACGCAGACTGTAGTGCACCCGCCACTGTCCCCCGGTCTTGCCAGGTTCCTTGACCGTGGTCGCATCGATCAGGCGCACCGGCCGACCTTTCAACGCCGGCTCCAAATCTACTCCGTTGTCTTTCCACAGCCGCTGGCACAGCTGTCGCAGCCAATCCTCGGCTTGCCTCAGCCGGTTCAACAACGTCACATCGGAAACTTCGGCGATTCCGGCGAGTTGGGCTTGCACCACGGTTTCACGCAGCGACCAGCCGCAGCCCACGTGCAGCAGCAGCGCTCGAAGTAGCGCATTCAGCGAGCCGAAACCACGCAATCGGGTCACTGCACCCGAACTCCGACCCAATGCTTCCCAATCCGCAGGAAACAACCCACACAGCACCTTCCAGTCTTCGCGCAAGGCCGTCATATGCCTTGAGCTTAACCTTTGGACCCGTCAAACGTCAATTCTTATCTTAGCGCTTAAGGGCCCTCGGCCTGCGGCGGCCTCCCAGGCCGCCTGCACCGGACGGCCCGAGGGCCCGCAGCAGCGCAGGGCCGGATTTTTGAAACACCAAACTTAGCCATAAAAAAACTTGCAACCGGAGGATGCCTCCGCTAATCTAGATAAGCGGAGATTAACTCCGGTTTATTAGGATCGCGACGGCTCGCCAATGTGGGCCGCCAGAAGGAGAAGAGCAATGCGTATCTTTGTTACTGGGGCTACCGGCTTCGTTGGCTCCGCAATCGTTCCAGAACTCATCGGCGCAGGTCATCAGGTGGTCGGGTTGGCCCGTTCGGACGCCGCTGCCGCATCGCTGGCAGCGGCGGGAGCCGGCGTACAGCGCGGTTCGCTCGACGACCTCGAGAGTCTGCGCAAGGGCGCGTCCGCTGCCGACGCTGTGATCCACGCCGGCTTCATTCACGATTTCGCAAACTACGCGGCGTCAGCGCAAACGGACAAGCGTGCCATCGAGACGATGGGCGCGGTGCTCGCCGGCTCGGACCGGCCGTTGATCGTCACCTCCGGGACAGCGTTAACTGCGCCGGGCCGCATCGCAACCGAAGAAGATGCGGCGAATTCGACGTCTCCTCGCAAATCGGAGGAGGCTGCAGCTTTGGTCGCGGCGCGAGGTGCACGCGTGTCCGTGCTGCGCTTGCCTCCCTCCGTTCACGGCGTAGGCGATCACGGATTTGTCCCTCTCCTGATCCGCATCGCCCGCGAAAAAGGTGTTTCGGCGTACATTGGGGAAGGTCTCAACCGTTGGGCCGGGGTGCACCGGCTCGATGCCGCTCGTCTCTACCGCCTTGTACTGGAGACCGGCTCCGTCGCACCCCGCTATCACGCAGTCGCCGATGAAGAGGTGCCGTTCCGCGAAATCGCTCAAGTGATCGGCAGGCGCCTGAATATCCCGGTCGTCAGCAAGTCACCCGAGGAGGCAGCCGATCATTTTGGCTGGTTCGCACATTTCGTAGGGCTCGATTGTCCTGCTTCGAGTGCATGGACGCAAGGAGAATTGGGATGGAGTCCGACGCAGCCTTCGCTGATCCCCGATATCGACCAGCCAGGCTATTTTGAAACGAACCAGAAAACGTTCGATCAAACAGGGGGAGCAAGCAAATGATGACACAGACCAATCTCGGTGGAAGCTTTACTTTCGCGAACACGAAGATGACAGTGAACCGTATCGGCTATGGCGCAATGCGGCTGGCGGGTCCAGAGATCTGGGGACCACCGCGCGATCCCGAGGAGGCCCTTAAGGTTTTACGCGAGGCGCTTGATGCCGGAGTGAACCACATCGATACCAGCGATTACTACGGCCCTCACATTACCAATCAGATCATCAAACGGGCGCTCCATCCTTATGCGGACGGTCTGGTGATTGTGACTAAGGTGGGGGCGCGCCGCGGACCCGATAAGTCCTGGCCTCAGGCTCTCTCGCGTCAGGAACTGATCGACGCGATTCATGACAATCTTCGAAATCTCGGCTTGGACAGGCTCGATGTCGTCAACTTGCGGGTGGGTGGGATGCTGAAGCCCTCGGAGGGATCGATTGAAGAACCGCTCACCGTGCTTG
>JASIEN010000650.1 GCA_030045935.1 Candidatus Sulfotelmatobacter sp. | reverse complement strand
ATCGGCGGAGTTGCGCGCGCGACCGAATCTTTGGACGCGGTACGCGGAGGTAAAAGTTCTGCGTGCTCTAGCCGCGAAATTCGACAGCGCGGCAAAGCGCGAAGGGTTCGCAACCCCTGACGGAACGCTCGGGATCGTCGTCACTGGAGCGCTCGATGAAACTCTATTTCGTGCCATCGCGGAGATTGTTCCCGAAGGAACCTGGGAGTTCGTCTGCCATCCCGGGTATAACGATGAGGATCTGACAGCGGCGAACACACGCCTCCGGGAATCGCGTGAAACCGAGCTGCAGGTGTTGACCATGCCAGAGGCGCGCGAGCTTCTGGCTCAAAATGAAATTCAGCTCATCTCGTACCGGGATTTGCCCGCGACCTAGTTTGCTGAAGCATCCAAACTCCGAGGCTTAGGGCAGGGCTCATCATAGTCACTTTCGTAACCTTAGCAAAGCCGTTGGCTAGGACTATCATTTGATTAGAATTGGTTTAAAAGACTCAGTTTGGAGGAAGTTCTCATGTCTGCCGCTGGGGCAGCGCCGCGCGCGACCTTGGACTTGCGTGTACGTGTGTGGGGCATGGGAGCGAACGACCGTCCTTTCAATCAGAATGCAACCGCCCAGAATGTGAGCGCCACTGGGGCTTGTATCAGCGGTTTGGAACATCAGTTGAAGGTCGGCGATGTCATCGGCGTGCAATTTGAGGGCAAAAAAGCGCGTTGCAAGATTATCTGGGTCATGGAAGCAGGGGGCATCAAGAAATTTCAGGTTGGGCTTGAATTGGTCGTCGATCAGGAATGCCCTTGGCTTTCTGAGCTTCCGGTAGAAATCCGCGCGAACCTGCCGGTTCAAAAAGCAGATAATCGCCGGCGTTTTCAGCGTCACAAGATCTCTTTCCCGCTGGAATTTCGCGATGAGCGAGTGAACACGCCGATGCGGGTCAATGCAACAGACATCAGTGGCAACGGCTGTTATGTTGAGACCACAATGCCACTGGCTGTTTCTACCGTGCTGCGCGTCGACTTCTGGATTGACCAGGAACACATCACCGCATCCGCCACGGTTCGTACCCGGGATCCCGGAGTGGGCATGGGCATCGAGTTTACCGGCGTTCCCGACGAAACCAAGATTCGCTTTCAGGCCCATCTCGAAAAACTCGACCCGGGAATGACCAAGCCGGCGGAAAAGCCCGCAGAATAGTGCCTACCAGCTGGCAGTAATCAATCGATGTCATTCCGAACCGGCCCGAAGTACCGGTGAGAGCCTGCCCTGAGCGAAAGCGAAGGGAACCTGCTTCTGTTCTCTGGGGATCCTGAGCACTTTTGCCCTCCACGCTTGCATACCTATACAATCTGCATCCTCTATTCTTTGTGGCCATCGAATTACAGAACTGAGGCGAGGCGTTCGAGCGCATGAAGATTGGAATCACAGGTTACCCCACGTACGGCGGAAGCGGTGTGGTTGCTACGGAACTGGGGTTGGAACTTGCGCAACGTGGCCACGAGATTCATTTCATTTCCTACGCCCAACCCATACGCCTTCGTGGCCAGGAGCCGAATATTCACTATCACGAGGTGGAAGTCTCGCGCTATCCACTATTCGACTATCCTCCGTACGACTTGGCGCTGGCGACGCGCATGGCCGAAGTCGCGCAGCTCTATGATCTCGATCTTTTGCACGTTCATTATGCGATTCCGCACTCGGTCAGTGCACTGCTAGCCCGTCAGATGATGGCCGATGGCCCACGCGGACGGCGCCTGCCTTTTGTTACCACGCTACACGGAACCGACATCACACTGGTCGGCCTCGACCGCTCGTATCTTCCCATCACGCGCTATTCCATCAACCAGAGTGACGGAGTTACGGCCATTTCGAATTACTTGCGCGACCGGACCATGCGCGTATTCGATGTGAAGAGGGAAATTCAAGTTATCTATAACTCGGTGAACACCGACGTTTATTGTCGGTGCAACAACTCCGGAGAATTGCGCAAAGAGTATGCTCCCAAAGGCGAGCGGCTGCTGGTGCATCTTTCGAATTTTCGTCCCGTGAAGCGTGTCACCGATGTGATCGAGATCTTCGACCGTGTGCACAAACAGATTCCTTCAAGGTTGTTGCTCATCGGTGACGGCCCCGATCGTTCGGTGGCGGAATGGCTGGCAGTACAAAAAGGCATTCACGAAGACGTGCTTTTTCTGGGCAAGCAGGACCAGGTTCAGGACCAGTTGGGAATTTCAGACGTTCTGCTGATGCCGAGCGAACTGGAATCGTTTGGCTTGGCTGCGCTGGAAGGAATGGCGTGCGAAGTCGTTCCCATTGCAACCCGCACGGGCGGCGTGCCCGAGGTGATTGAGCACGGAGTGAGTGGGTTTCTGGCTGACGTGGGCGACGTCAACACAATGGCACGGTACGCGATCGACCTGCTCAATGATGAGTCGAAGCTTCGCACCGTGGCGAAGGCGGCGCGTTCGGTAGCCACGGACCGGTTCGCCTCAAGTAAAATTGTTCCGCAATACGAAAATTTCTATCGCCGGGTGCTCGAGCGCTCTTCGTAGAAAGCTTCCGGAACGGCTCCCGCAGTTTGCAACCGCGGCAGGCGCAGGCGCACCATGGTTCCTTTGCCCTCATGGCTGTCAATGGTCATCCGCGCGGCGTCTCCATACAAAACTTCCAGCCGCTCTGAAACATTCGCCATGCCGATGCCGCTGCCTCGCGCGTTCGCCAGTTGAGCGGCTTCCATGCCAACGCCATCATCTTCCACCTCGATCACCAGCGCCGAATCAGCCAATCGGCTGCGCAGGGTAATGCTTCCGCCTTCCACCATTGAGGAAAGCCCGTGCTTGATGGAGTTTTCTACCAGCGGCTGCAAGATCATGCTGGGCACCATTACGTCAAGCGAGGCCGGATCGAGTTGCTTGACGACGCGTAGTTTATCGGGTCCGAAGCGTACCACTTCGATTCCGAGATAGTTGTCGATGAATTCAACCTCTTCGCGCAAAGGCACGAACGAATCCGTGCTGCTGAGCAGGCGGCGCAGAATAGTTGCCAGCTTGGAGATCACGTCCCGCGCTTTGTCGGGATCGAACCGCACCAGCGACGAAATAGAATTCAGCGTGTTGAAGAGAAAGTGAGGATTGATCTGGTTTTGTAGCGCCTCCATCCGCGCGTGCAGCAAAAGGCGCTCCTGCTCTTCCAGTTTGATCTGAATGCGCACGCTGTTGAAGACTTTCAGCTCAATGCCTATAGCCATGGCGGAAGCCGCATAGATCGCCACCTCTACCCATGGATTGCTGCTGTTCACGCTGAGGATGGAGTGCGGAAAATAGCGCGCCACCTGTTCCTGCACAAAGCGCAGACCGAAGATGGTGGTGAAGAACATGATCTGCCAGTCGAATAGTCGCGGCGTAGGCAGATTGCGGCGGATTAGCCGGTAGATGCTGAGGTCAATGAACGGAGAAAACGACCAGATATCGTCTTTGTCGAGCGCCATGGTGCGGAGCTGGCCGGCGACCAGGCCGCATAGGACGTTGAAGGGCATGGTTGCCCACTCAGCGTGCAAGGTCGCGGGCAGCGCCATCAGCATGCCGCCCAGAATGCCGGCCCAGCGGCCGCCGATGACGCCAAGCAATAACGCGGTTTCAAAACTGAGATCACCGGCAACAAAGCTCTGTGCCGAAATCCGGATCCAGACGCCGAGGGTGATCGGCAGGGCGAACCAGAGGACCAGGTAAATCTTCTGCCGCAGCGACCGCTCTTCGCGGAACAGCAGCGACTTGAACTCGAGCGATCGCACCAGAGTGCTCGATACGGCCGCCGCCACGCCCAGCTTGATCAGCAGATTGACTAAAATCAGGCGAGGTTCCATGGATGATGCGAAGAAAAGCGTCCGCGAGAAAAGTGTAGCAGGATGGCGGGATAAAAGCGGTTGAAGCAGGGATAATTCGCCAACCTGTTTTCATTATTTTTTAAGACGCAAATCCCGCCCCGTCATCTCGTTAGGTTCATCGACTCCCAGCATCCCGAGAATCGTGGGAGAAATGTCGCGCAACGATCCATTCGGCCTGAGCGTGTATCGCTTCGCGTCTTCCGCTACAACAATAAACGGAACCGGATTGGTTGTGTGTGCGGTATGCGGACCTCGGGTAACGGGATCGATCATCATCTCGGCGTTTCCGTGATCGGCGGTGATCAGCATGGCTCCGCCCTTGGCTCGCACAGCTCTCTCGATGCGGGCGAGGCAGGCGTCAACGGTTTCGACGGCTTTGATCGTCGGTTCAATTTTTCCTGAGTGGCCGACCATATCGGCGTTGGCGAAATTCACGATGATAACGTCGAACGTGCCATCCTCCGTTGCTTTGACCACAGCATCCGCAATTCCGGCGGCGCTCATTTCAGGTTTCAAATCATAAGTTGCGACTTTGGGCGACGGCACAAGAATGCGATCCTCTCCGGGAAATGGCTGCTCGACGCCGCCATTGAAAAAGTAAGTGACGTGGGCGTACTTCTCGGTTTCCGCCACGCGCAGGTTGCGCATTTTTTGCGCCGCCATGACGTCGGCCAAAATGTTGATCAGCGACTCTGGGGGAATCACGACCGGTAAGCTGAAATTCTTGTCGTACTGCGTCATGCAGACGTAATGCAGGTTTTTCGGCACGCGGTCCCGCTGAATAGTTGCATCAAGATCAGCGGCGCCAGGAAGATCTCTGCCAGCTTGCGGATTGAGTCCGCTGTTACGGGCCAAAGCGCGCGTGATCTGGCGAACGCGGTCGGCGCGGAAATTGAAACAGATGCAAGCATCCTCATCTCGAACCGTAGCGATGGGCTGGCCATTTTTGTCGGTGCAAACAAACGGCACGACAAACTCGTCGGTCACTCCCTTGTTGTAGGAATCTTTCATGCCTTGCACAGGATCGGTCTGCTTTCCGCCTTCAGCATCGGCAAAGACCATGGCGTTGTAAGCCTTGGCGATGCGCTCCCAGCGGCGGTCGCGGTCCATGGCATAGTAACGGCCATTCACGCTGGCGATTTTGCCGCAGTTGTACTCGCGCATTTTCTGCTGAAGCTGTTCGAGATATCCCGCTCCGTTGGTGGGTAAGGTGTCGCGTCCGTCCATGAAGGCGTGAACGAACACACGCTCAAGTCCCTGCTGCTTCGCCATTTTGAGCAGCGCATAAAGGTGGGTCTGTTGCGAGTGCACGCCGCCATCGGAAACCAGGCCGAACAGATGCAGACGCCGCTCGCCTATGCGCGCATGCTTCATCGCTGCGAGCAGCACGGGATGCGAAAAGAATTCGCCGTTCTGGATCATCATGTCGATGCGCGTGATGTCCATGTGCACGATCCGGCCGGCGCCGATGTTCAAATGTCCGACTTCGCTGTTGCCCATCTGGCCATCGGGCAGGCCGACGTAACGACCGCTGGTGTGAATTAGCGTGTTTGGATACTCGCGCAGCAGCTGGTCATACGTCGGCTTGCGGGCCAGCGCGATGGCGTTGGCATTGGTTTCGGCGCGATATCCCCAGCCGTCGAGAATGATGAGAGCAAGAGGTTTGGGACGGGCCAAAAGATACTCCTATATGAATTCCGAAATTATTCGTCGCTGACTGACGCAGAAGTACGTTACC
>JASIEN010000649.1 GCA_030045935.1 Candidatus Sulfotelmatobacter sp. | reverse complement strand
GATCTGCACATTCGTGGGCGCTTTTCCCGGCGCCATGCCTGGGGTGCTGGGCTGGACCGCGGCACGTGGCCGGGTCGAGTTGGGCGCCTTGATCCTGTTTGCGATTCTTTTTGCCTGGCAATTCCCTCACTTTTTCTCGATCGCATGGCTCTACCGCGAAGATTATGCGCAAGGCGGGATTCGCATGCTGCCGGTGGTTGAGGACGATGGCCGATCGACCGCGAGGCGGATTGTGGCCTACTCGTTGATTCTGATTCCGCTCAGCGTTTTGCCGAGTGTATTTGGAATGGCAGGAAAAATTTATTTTGCAGGCGCAATCGTGTTCGGTCTTGCCCTTTTCTGGTTCGGGGCGCGACTGGCGTTTGTCCACTTACCGCTGAATAGCCCACGCTCGAAGATGCTTGCGCGTCACGTCCTGCAGGCTACTGTAATTTACCTGCCCCTACTGTTTGCCTTGATGATGAGCAATCCGGCGCGACCGTGATTGGGGCCAAAATCGCTTGCCGATCCTTCGCTGAGTTTGTCTTCGGGGTGTTTTGTCTTCGCCGCAGCGCGAAGTGCGTGTTACCGGATTGCGCTGCCCACTTGTGAGAAAACAGCGCTGGCGTTGGCGCCGATCAATCGTACGGTACCGAGGATGATCACCAATACCACCGCGAGCATGACGGCATACTCGGCGATGTCCTCACCGGCTTCATCCGACCAAAGCCGTATTAAGCAAGCACGCATGATCCCGCCTCAATTAAAATTGCATACAACAACAACGATATTTTGAGGCAAAGATGGATATTGCGGAATGGCCCTATTGTGCGGGGCCCAGAGGTAATCGCGCGGGGCGTCTACAAACGTCACTGTAGTAATGAACTCAAGGTGTGGATGCAGATCTCATGTTCCGGGTCATTTCAGGAAACTGACTAACGTTCTGCGCCGGTCTTTATCGTCAACTTCGGCCGGCTTGTGGGCATCAAAGTACATATGCGAATCGGGCGAAAGGCGGCCTGCTGCCTGCTGTTGTTGCCTTTGACCTTATGCATGGGCATGGCGCTGGATTCCGGCGCTTCTACCGCGACCGCGCCGTTAGCGGTGGAACAGGTTGCCCAAAAACTAGAGGAGCGGAACGCGTTTCGCGCCGCCGCCCTCGCCCAGTTTCAAGGAACCCGCACTTATCGCATGCAGTATTTTGGATTTCCCGGCCAGCGCAGCGCCGAGATGGTCGTAAAGGTCACTTATCGCGCCCCGGAGACAAAGGAATTCACAATCGTTTCGCAGAGCGGTTCCAGATACATCGTTGATCACGTGTTGAAGAGATTGCTGCAAGACGAACAGGATTGCAGCAAAGGGGAAGCCCGGCGCGCCATCGAATTGAGCACACAAAACTACAAGTTCAGCTTCGCCGGATATGAGACGAGTAAGGATGGAGAGCAGTACGTTCTCAACGTGGTTCCCAAAACGGGAAATCGATTTTTGTATCGCGGAAAGATATGGGTGGATGCGAAAGACTTCGCGGTAACGCGCATTGAAGGCGAGCCCGCACGGAGCCCGTCCTGGTGGATCAGCAAGACCATGATTACTCATAAATACGCCAAGATTGACGATTTTTGGCTGCCGCTGGAAGACCGGACCGAGAGTTTGACGAGAATGGGAGGCCGCGCCATCCTTACGATTGAATACACCAGCTACAAGATCGCAAGAGCATCCCCCATGGCTGTTCTGGAAAACTCCCAGCCGGCGACAAAATAAAGCGGAACAACCCCTACCGGGGTAAAACCTGCGAAAATGTATAGTGTCATAGGGCGTGTAAGGCACAGCCGGTGTTCGCTTACCGCACCTAACAACATTGACTGCCGCCATCCTATATTTTGCGTTGGGCATAGCGATCGTTGGAACGCTATCTTCAGCGGTTTTTGTGTGCCTGCTTCTGGCGGGATTCGTATACTTCCGGAAGGATTCGCGCAGGCAACAGCGCGAAATCCCGGCTGATTGGCAGCTTCCTGCCGTATCCGTGCTCAAGCCTGTTCATGGCCTCGAGGCCCGGCTTCGAGAAAATATCGAAAGCTTCTTCTGCCAGGATTATCCGCAGTACGAGATTCTCTTCGCGGCTGACCAGGCCGATGATGCAGCTCTCGATGTTGTCCGGGAAGTGTCGGGCCGCTATCCGCACATTCCATGCCGGATTTTGATTACGGGCAGGCCGTGGCCGAACCCAGTTGTCTATTCCTTCCATTGCATGGCGGAAGCGGCGCGATACGAAATTCTGGTGACCACCGACAGTGACGTGGAGGTCGACCCCGGTTATCTGCGCGAGGTTGTGTCGCCGCTTATGGAGCTCAAAGCTGGCATGCTCACCTGCGTATATCGTGGGAAAAACGTTTCGGGATTTTTCTCCGGCCTGACAGCGATCGGCATGTCGGTGGAGATGACTGCGGGCGTACTGGTGGCTAACCTGCTGGAGGGAATGAGATTTGGCCTTGGACCGACGACGGTGGTGCGCAAAGATGCGTTGGCCAGTGTCGGTGGATATGAGGCACTGAAGGACTACATTGCCTACGACTTTGCCATTGGTAATCTGATCGCGAAAGCGGGATATCGCGTGGTGCTGTCAGGCCACATCATCGATCATGTTGTAAACCAGAAATCGTTCCGGCAGATGTGGCAGAACCAGTTGCGCTGGGCGCAAACCACGCGCCATTCACGGCCGAAGGGACACTTTGGGAGCGGATTGGTCTTTGCAATGCCTTACGGGATTCTGGGTTTTCTCGCGGCCGCTGGTCTTGGCCAGTGGAAACTTGGAATTCTGCTTCTGGGGGCCGCGGTGCTCAATCGGTTGATAGAGGCGTGGCTCGCAGGCTGGCTGGTGGTGCGCGATCCTCAGATTCGTCACGCGCCGTGGCTTTATCCGCTGCGCGATCTGCTTGGATTTGCCATCTGGTTTGCCAGCTATCTGAACCTGCGATATGAATGGCGTGACAACCGCTTCGAGTTAAAGGGAACAAGAATCGCCATGCGGCAGACGCCGTCAAATACGCGTTGACTGTGGTTTCGTTTTGACTTTCTTGCATTCGCGTGAGCTTGCTGAAAAATTCGCCTTGCGGGCCTCAGGGGCTAAAGCCCCTCGTTTCTTGAAGAGCTAAGCGGCTCGGCTAAAGGCGAGCCCTTTCAAAACTGCTTTGTGAGATAGCCCAAAATCTCGCGATTGTGATACTGAACTGGCGTAGGAGATTCGTTGCACATTTTCGTCACAGGCGCGGCTGGATTTATCGGTAGTCACGTGGTGGATCGGCTACTCGCGGCCGATCACAAGGTCGTTGGCTACGACAACATGTCGACGGGGCAGCGGCGGTTTCTGAAGGAGGCGACGGATAATCCGCGGTTCACTCTTCATGAAGCTGACCTGCTCGATCGGGAAACTCTGACTCACGCCATGCAGGGGGCGGAGTTAGTCATGCATTTTGCCGCCAATGCTGACGTCCGATTCGGCACGCAGCATCCGCGTAAAGATCTCGATCAAAATACGATTGCCACCTGGAACGTTCTTGAGGCGATGCGGCAGCAGGGATGCAAACGAATTGTTTTTTCTTCCACGGGATCGATCTACGGAGAGCCGAAGATTTTTCCCACGCCGGAAACTTGTCCGTTTCCTATTCAGACTTCACTGTACGGCGCTTCCAAACTGGCTGCGGAGGGGCTGATTCAGGCTTATTGCGAAGGTTTTGGAATGCAGTCTTACATTTTTCGCTTTGTCTCGATTCTCGGGGAACGCTACTCGCACGGACATGTATTTGATTTTTACCAGCAGCTTGCCGAGCATCCTGATCATCTTCAGGTGCTAGGTGACGGCCATCAGCGCAAGTCGTATCTCTACGTGCACGATTGCATCGACGCGATTGTGCTCGCTCTGGATCGCGCGGATGACAAGGTGAATATCTTCAACCTGGGTACAGACGAATATTGCGAGGTCAATGATTCGATCGGCTGGATCTGTGAATATCTTGGTGTTCGCCCCAAACTGACCTACGCGGGCGGCGAGCGCGGGTGGGTGGGCGACAGTCCGTTCATTCTGCTCGACTGTTCGCGCATTCGCGCGCTGGGCTGGAAGCCGCGACTGACGATTCGCGAGGCGGCGCTGGCAACGATTAAATATGTGAGTTCGAGCGCTCCTGATAAAGTGCCTCCGGCCGAGCCAAATGGGACAAGTTTCGCCACACACTGGAGCCATTCGCCATTCGGCTCAGGGCAGTCTCCTCGCCCCGCGGCTTCGCCGCCCTCGGCTAAAGCCAAGGGTCTACCTGAAAAACGCGGGGCTTCGGGATGACGCCGGTTTTTGGTCGGCGACCTGCACGCGTATTGAAACCAGCTATACTCTTCGGCATGAATTCCCGCTCGAGCTCACGAAAAGCTTTGTTCTTCCTGTTCTGTGGCGTTGCATCATTGTTCTCGACCGCTGTTGCATCCGCGCAACAGCACGGAAGTGAGACCGCAAGCCCGCCAGCTTCCCGGGCTGCTGAAATTCTCGACTCGATGCCACACGCCAAACGAGTGGGGCCGGTTTCGCTTTCTCCGAACGGAACCCTGGTGGCTTATTTTGTCGAGCGAAAGCTGACAGTTGCGTCAGTGGCTGGCGGTTCGGCAAAAATCATCGCGATCGGAGATGATCTTCCGCTGCGAGATCTGGCATGGTCTGCTGACAGCAAACGTATCGCGTTTGTCGCCGATGTTTCGGGAGATGTTCCTGCGGCGCAGGTTTGGACTGCGGCCGCGGATGGAAGCGGGGCGGTCAAACACGCGGAGCTCAAAGGTTACGTCGAGAGTCCACGATTTTCTCCCGATGGATCGAAGCTTGCCGTCCTGTTTATCGAGGGGATTCCTCGAATTGCGGGACCGCTGCAGCCGATGACGCCGCTGGCCGGCGTGATCGATGAAAAAATCTATGAGCAGCGGATTGCGACGATCGACTTGAGCAACGATCGTCTGACGCAGGTTACACCGCCGGATATGTATGTGTATGAATACGAGTGGACACCGGACGGCCGATCGTGGGCGGCGATTGCGGCGCGCGGCGCGGGCGATGCCAATTGGTACATCGCCAGGATTTATCGCGTCGATGCCGCGAGCGGCGAGATGCATGAGATTTATAAGCCAAAGCTGCAGATCGCGGACGTGCGGGTTTCTCCCGACGGCAAGACCGTGGCGTTTATTGAAGGACTGATGAGTGATGAAGGTTCGACCGGTGGAGAAATCTTTCTGGTGCCGATCACGGGTGGCGCGGTGCGCGATGTGACACCGGATATCCATTCATCTCCATCCGCGCTTGCGTGGACAGCAAGCGACCGCATCACGTTCGCGGAGGACGTGGACGGGAGCGCAGGTTTCGGCAGCGTCGACGTTACGACCGGCAAGGTGCAGACGCTCTGGACGGGAGACGAAGGAACCAGCGCGACGGGAGCGGCGTGGATTTCAAACACCGCTTTGTCGAGCGGGAAGATTGTTACTGCGGTGGTGCGGAATTCGGCGAGCACTCCGAGTGAAGTTTGGGCGGGAGCGATCG
>JASIEN010000648.1 GCA_030045935.1 Candidatus Sulfotelmatobacter sp. | reverse complement strand
GATCGACGGCCGGCTAGAAGCGCTCGACGCCGGGACGGGCAAACCGGTGTGGGAAGCACGCGTCGCCTATCCGCAGGACAACTACACGATCACCATGGCTCCCCGCATCGCCAAGGGGAAAGTCATCGTGGGCGTGAGTGGCGCCGAATATCCGGTGCGCGGATTCTTTTCGGCCTTCGATGCGAACACCGGCCAGTTCGCATGGCGCTTTTACACAATTCCTGGAGATCCCTCGAAGCCCTACGAAAACCCCGCGCTGAAGAAAGCGGCCGAAACCTGGAGCGGCGATTTTTGGAAATTGGGTGGCGGCGGTACGGTCTGGGACGGTGTTGCGTACGACCCGGACGCCAACCTGGTTTACGTCGGAACGGGCAACGGCGGCCCCTGGCCGGAGGAACTTCGCAAGTCGAAGGGCAAGGACAATCTGTACGTTTGCTCCGTGCTGGCCGTGAATCCGGACAATGGCGAGCTCAAGTGGTACTTTCAGATGGTCCCAGGAGACTCATGGGACTACGACAGCGTGCAGCAGTTAATGCTTGCAGACCTGACGATCAAAGGCAGGCAGCGAAAGGTGCTGATGCAGGCGAACAAGGACGGCTTCTACTACGTGCTGGACCGCGTGACCGGGCAGTTCATCTCGGGCCAGCCGTTTGCGCAGGTGACCTGGGCGAAAGGACTCAACGAAGAGACCGGCCGGCCAATCGTCAATCCTGAAGCGCATTACGGTATCGACATCGTCCCGATCTCGCCATCGGGCGGCGGCGCGCACAATTGGGCCCCCATGTCGCTCAATCCAGCCACGGGACTGATTTACATTCCCACCTCGTCGGTTGGTAACACGACCTTCGGGATCGATCCGAACTTCACGTATGTCAACGGACAGTCCAACAGTGGAGTTCTCCACGCGCCCCGGCCCGGTGGGCCAGCTACGAACGATGGCCCAGTCCATTATGCTCCGCCATCCACGAAGGTTCTGCCTCCGCCGCCGGCGATCGGTCCGGAGCCGGTCGAGGGCCAACGTGGCATCCTGCTCGCATGGGATCCGGTGAACCAGAAGGAACGCTGGCGCGCCAACGGCGGCGGCAGCATAGGCGGGGGCACAGTATCGACCGCGGGCAATCTGGTGTTTCAGGTGGTCCCCGATGGACGGCTAATGGCGTACAGTGCGGACAAGGGCGAGAAGCTCCTCGAAATCCAAACGGGACTGAAGGGCGGCATGGGCCCGCCCATCACCCATATGATCGACGGCAAACAATATGTTTCCTTGATGGGCGGTACCGGACGCATTGTCCCTCGCGATGGTTCTCCGGCTGCGCCGGGAGCGGTGTTACCGCCTGCGCCGAAGCTGCTGACGTTCGTGCTCGACGGCAAGGGAACATTGCCGGTCACAGCCGACGGCAAATAGGGGATTATGTGTAGGCGTCTCGTAAACCGCGCGGGCTGGGCGGTGCCGTATTTTAGGCATCGGGGATTTGGATAGCGGTCAGAGAGCTTCGTCCGTCATAATGCCTGTTGCTATGATCGCAGCGGAAACGACCCTTTTTTTCGAGACAGGCGCTTCTTTCGCTTTAATGGCCGAAAAGAGGCTCAAGATCGCGGCGGCCATGCACGACGCGGAGGATAAGCGCGTCTTTCTCTTCAACGCAGTAAACGATCACGTATTCGCCCACAGCAAGGCTGCGGTATCCGGGGCCGAAATCATCCTCGCGGGAACGTCCGATATAGGGAAAACTGGCAAGCGCGTAAAAACGGTCTGTGATAGTGTCGATCAGCCGGTTGGCAATTTCGATGCTGCCGCTTTCCTTCGCGACGTAAAGCCAGATGTCATCAAGATCGGTTTCGGCACTTGGCGCTAGCCGATGCGCCATTTAGCGGGGCGTCGTGGTCAGTTCGGCGAGAAGGCGGGCGCGTCCGCGTTCCTTCACGTCATGGGCAAGCTGCTGCATGGCCTCTTGCGTGATGTTGCGGCCTTCGCCACGGTTTATGGCCACGCGGGCGTCGTCGAGCGTGAGGAGAAATTCGGCGCGTTGCCGCTCGCGTTCCTCCCACAAAGCAAGCGCCTCTTGTACGGCGTCCTGTTCCGAGTGGAGCCGTCCGCTTTCGATCGCGCGGCGGGCGAAAGCCTTTTGATCCGGGGTAAGGTCTACATTCATCGTCTTCAGAATACGGAAAATCTGGCCGCGAGGCAAGTCTTCAGCGGTTTGGCAACGCGGCCTCTGACGCCGCAATCTGCGCGATGAGTGCAGGCGGCCTGAGTCTCAGCTTGGCAACTCATTGAACCCACGCCCACTCAGGATCATTGGCACGCACTTTTCCGCCCGCGCTGCTCTGGTTTTTGCCTGCTTTGCAGATGAGACGTGGAAGATGTATGACTTCCTCCGGCCTGGCGTGAGCGTTGCGAATGCCGACCTGAGAACCGCGTTGCCATCCAGCCTCCTCTGCAACTCCTCAGGAATTGGGTACTCTGAAGGTTTCTTGAGCTCTATCTCTTGCCGGACTCCTCCAATTCGATGGCTTCGTAGAGGTAGTCCTTCAAGGTCGATCGCAGGGCCGCAATCTCCCGAAGCGAGGTGAATTTAATCCATCGCCCGGCCTGCGTATGCTCTCCAATCCTTTCGAGAATGTGCTTCGGATCTTTGAGCAGTGCGCCCTTGAAGAACGAGAACGCGCACGACTCCTTGAGCGGGATTACGATCGCCACGTTCTTCTTCAGAAAGGTGAAGCACGGTTTGCCCCACTTGAGTTCTTCGGTCAGGTCGCAGTCGAGCGCGATCTGGCGTAGCTTATCTGTTTCCTTCTGCCACTTCCTCGCGTAGGGAACTTTCATCGTTCCAGGCCCTTTTGCAAGATTGCTGAATTCATTCAATTCTGCCAGAAAATACAGTAAGCTTGCCTCGCAATACAGTACTTTGCTCCACTAGTGTCCGGCTGACGGCGGTCTGGGCAACCAGCTGAAGGACGGCCACTTAGGGCGGCTTTTCGCTTGCCGCGATTTGAACCGTCATGATGCCTGTTGCTATGATCGTAGCGGAAATGACCCTTTTCTCGAAACAGACGCTTCTTTCACTTTAATGGCCGAAAAGCGCCTCAAGATCGCGGCGGCCATGCACGACGCGAAGGATAAGCGCGTCTTCCTCTTCAACGCAGTAAACGATCACGTATTCGCCCACGGCAAGGCTGCGGTATCCGGGGCCGAAATCATCCTCGCGGGAACGTCCGATATAGGGAAAGCTGGCAAGCGCGTAAAAACGGTCCGTGATAGTGTCGATCAGCCGGTTGGCAATTTCGATGCTGCCGCTTTCCTTCGCGACGTAAAGCCAGATGTCATCAAGATCGGTTTCGGC
>JASIEN010000647.1 GCA_030045935.1 Candidatus Sulfotelmatobacter sp. | reverse complement strand
ACCAGAAAATCCCGAAAGTAAAGATGAGGCCGAGATATCCTCCGCGGCGAGCGTCTCTAATGGTGCGCGCCCAGCGGAGCTGGTGAGAGAAAAATCCGCGCAGATCGTAAGCAGGAAGAAAAGTTTCGACTACCAGGTCTGAGAGTTCGACCCTGAGGCCGAGAGCGGCGAGGCGTTTGCCTAATTCGTAATCATCGGCAAGATAGTCGACGATGGCGGCGAAGCTGCCGCTCTTCTCAAGATCAGAGCGGCGGAAGCAGAGGGTGGAACCGAGGCCGAAGCGAATGCCACCTTCGAGCTGACGTGCCACCAGTACGCTCGGTGCGAAATCTGCAGCGATGCCTAAAGCTTCAAGACGTGAGCCGAGAGTTGACGCTGGAACTCCGCGATACAGGCAGGTCACCATGCCGACATGAGCGTCGGCCAGTGGGGCAAGTACGCGGTGCAGATAATCTGGAGGGACGCGAATGTCACTGTCGTTCACGATGAGATGGTCGTAGCTTGCCTGAGGGAGCATCTGCGCGAGATTGCTGACTTTCACGTTTGTGCCCAGGATTTTTGAGCAGACGACGATTTTAATTTTCCGGTTGGGGAATTCGCCCTTGAGGGTTTTGACCGCTTCGAGCGCAGGGTCGTCGGGCTCACTTACACCGAAAATGATTTCGTAGTGCGGATAGTCCTGAAGGCAGTGGCTGCGGAAGCTTTCGTAGATTTGGGGATCGGTGCCTTTTAGGGGCTTCAGGATGGTGACCGGGCGAAGTGCGGACCCTGAGGAATTGTGTTTGCGGGAAAAACCTGCGGCGGACCAAAGACAAAAGAGGTAGTAAACGATGCTAGATAGAATCCCGAGTGCAGCAATGATAGACAGAAGATGGATGACGATGGTCAACCGGGCGATTATCGCAGAACCGCGAAGGAGAAGGGAAAATCTCAGACCGCGGAGTTCGCAAACAAAGTGCCGCAAAGAACGCTGAGAAGTTACTCGTAGCGCAAAGCTTCAATGGGATCCAGGTTAGCTGCCTTCCATGCCGGGTAAATGCCGAAAACAAGGCCGACGCCGGCTGCCGAAGTGAAACCGAAAATCGTCCAGAACATCGACATGTGCGCGGGGAGCGATGGCCAGAGCCACGGGATCACACCCGCAATGACCGAGCCAACAAGAATGCCTACTACGCCGCCAACGGCTGTCAGAATGATAGCTTCCAAAGTGAATTGCAGAAGGATGTCACGCTTGCGCGCGCCGATGGCTTTGCGCACGCCGATTTCGCGGGTACGCTCGGTGACGCTGACCAGCATGATGTTCATTACACCGACGCCGCCGACGATCAGGCCGACGCTGGAAATGGCGAACATGCCGATGAAGAGTGCGCCGGTCAGCTGACTCCAGATGTCTGAGATCGAGTCCGAAGTAAAGATATTGAAATTATCCGGCTGGCTGGGTGCAACCCTGCGGCGGCGGCGCAGCAGGGCACGCATTTCGTCAACAGCTTTTGGCATGTCGTCATGAGACGTGGCTTTGACGATGATCCAGTGGTCTTTCAGTTCGGGGTGCAGGGTTTTGAACGTGCTTAAGGGAAAGAAAACACGGTTGTCGTTCGGATCTTTGCCTCCGCCGAACACGGATTTTACTTTTTCCATCACGCCGATCACGGTGAACAACTGGCCATCGATATTGATTTCCTTTCCCAACGGGCTGCCGTAGGGGAACAATTCCACAGCGGTGTCGTGGCAAAGGATGATGACGGGAGAGCGATGTTGGTCATCGCTGTCGCTAAACCATCGGCCCTCCGACATGTGAAGGTCGAGAACATCTTTCGCCGAGGAAGTGAACGACTCGAGAATGGTGTTTTTCACTTTGCGGTCCTGATATTTGACCGCGTAGGTGCCGATCCCTAATTCCGGGCGGAAGAAGCGAATGTCGGCGGTCACGGCCTTGACATGCGGCAATTGCCCGATGGCTTCGGCGTCTTCCTGAGTGAGTTTTTTGCGGGTACGCATTTCTTCGGTAGGACGGCCGAAGGTGAAGGGGTCGAGATGATAAGCGAAGATCACGTTGGACCCGACGCTGGTAACGACGTCGCGGACGTTATCGTCGAGGCCGCGGCCAATTGAGGAAACTCCGATGACCATGGCGACACCGATCACGATGCCGAGCACGGTCAGCGCCGAGCGAACCTTATTGCTGCGGATGGTGTCGGTTGCCATCTGCACGATTTCGGCGAATTCTTCCTTGTGAAGCATGGACCCATTTAGCAATTGGGAAATTTTGTAATTGAGTAATTGAAAAAGCCTTCGGTCCCAGCTCTGGTTCCAAATTGCTCAATTACTCAATTTTCCAATTGTTCAATCCTCTACGTCTCGTACCTCAGCGCCACGATAGGATCGAGCCTCGCGGCCTTTTGTGCCGGGTAAACTCCGAAAAAAACACCCACACTTGCAGCCACGATGAGCCCAGCAGCGACTGCCCACAACTTGATCGAGGATGGCATGCCAATCAGCAGTGTGACGGAAAGCGCGATCGTCACTCCCAGCAAAACTCCCAGCATTCCCCCGAGCAGCGCCAGCGTAACCGACTCGATCAGAAACTGAAGCAGCACATCATCGCGGCGCGCGCCGAGCGCTTTGCGGATGCCGATTTCACGGGTGCGCTCGGTCACCGAAACCAGCATGATGTTCATGATGACGATGCCGCCGACTACCAAAGATATGGCTGCAATGCCGATGGTGGCGATGAAAAACGTGCGGCTGAAGCTGGTCCAGATGCCGAGCAGGCTGGCGTTGGTTTCTATGTCGAAGCTGTCGTCGGCGCCGGGCAGGTCATGGCGGCGGGCGCGCAAGGCGACGCGGGCTTCGTCGATCGCTTCATACAGCGGAACACCTCCACTGGCCGCCTTGCCCATGATTCGCAGAGTGGCATCGTGAGAGCCATACTGCTTCATGCAAACGGTGATGGGGATCATCACGAAATTGTCAGCGCTCTGCCCGAGAGTTGAACCTTTCTTTTTTGCCACTCCGATGACGCGGTAGGGCCAGCCGTCGATGCGAACTTCGCGGTCCAGGGGATCGATGCCGGGCATGAGGTGCTCGACGATGTCGTTGCCAACCACAACCACCGGCAGGCGATTGGCAACGTCGTTGTCGCTGATCATGCGGCCAGAACTCAGATCGATATCGAGGACGGTGGCGACGCCGGGGGTCATGCCGCGGATAGTCGTGTCACTGATCGACTGCTCGGCATATTTGACCTTGGCAGTTTCGTTGCGGGTGGAGGCCGCGACCAGTTCGCAGTGGCGGCAGCCCGCGGCAACGGCCTGATAATCCTCCAGGGTGAGGTCTTTGCGTTTCTCGCCTTCGAGGTAGTGGTCGACATTGGTGACCGCGGGAGAAACTTTGAAGATGATGAATACGTCGGCGCCAAGATTGAAAACTTTCTGCGCAACATAGTCGTTGATGCCAGAAACGAAAGTGACCACGGCAATCACGGCGGCTACGCCAATCACCACGCCGAGCAGCGTCAAGATGGAGCGCAGCTTGTTCGCCCAAAGCGATTGCAGCGCGATTCTTAGGGCTTCGCCGATGTTCATAAAGTGGCTGCGGCTACCAGATTGCGGGGAAAACTTCACATCACCAAGCGTAAAGCAAATGATAGACTCCTGGGTCGGTAAGGGGAAATGCAGGGCGCAAGGAAGGTTTCGGCTGGGGCACTCGGGTTTGTATAATAATCGTGTAGGCAGCCGGACCGGACGGTCGCTCCGCCCATTCTGGTGAGGTTCCAGGATCCCACCCTTCGAAAACCGCGAAGAGTGGGGCACACAGAGCGTTGGAATCTGACGAGAATGGGCGGGGAGGAAAGTCCGAACTCCGCAGAGCAGTGTGCCGGATAACGTCCGGGAGGGAGCCGGTTTTCTTCGGAGAACCGGACAACTCGACGGAAAGTGCCACAGAAAACATACCGCCCCGCTCATTCTGGTGAGGTTCCAATCCCACCCTTCGAAAACCGCGAAGAGTGGGGCACACAGGCTGTTTGGAACCTGACGAGAATGGGCGGGGTAAGGGTGAAAAGGTGCGGTAAGAGCGCACCGCCGCCGCAGTAATGCGGCGGGCAGGGCAAACCCCACACGGAGCAAGACCAAATAGGAAGGGAGTCCGAAATCTGGTTCTCGCGAGTCAGGTTTCGGCCACGTGCCGGCTCGGTGCGTCACAACCTTCGGGTAGGTCGCTAGAGCCGTGCAGTAATGCGCGGCCCAGAGGAATGACCGTCACGCTGGAGCGATCCGGCGGACAGAATTCGGCTTACAGGTCCGGCTGCCTTATTTTTGGGGTCCTTCGACTCGCTCCGCTCGCTCAGGATTTCGGCTGCGGGCTCCCGCTGCGCTCACGCCCGCAAGCGCCTCAACTTACAGGTCCGGCTGCCTTATTTTTGGGGAAGATCCGACGGCTGATCCAAATACACGGCGGATTTGTTGACGGGTGCTCTTTTTCTGCCACTCGCTTTAGCCCCTTGCCACTTGGACCGCTCGTCAGTGAGTATGTAATCAGAATTTAATAACAGTGACGGAACCGTCGTCACGATCCGATACAATTGCGCGGGTGTCCATGCCCGTCAGGTTTTGCGCTCTGCACCTCACTCGACATCGGAGGCTCCCATGCCAAAGCTCAAGCAAAAAAATGCTCTCCCGCGAGCTGGACGGCCGCAAATTCCTGACTATGGAATCAGCAAGAGCAAGACCGGATTGCTGCCATGGAAGTGGGCGGTAGAGACCCTCACTGAGTCTCGCGAGTACTGGATGGTGACGGTACGGCCCGACGGTCGGCCCCACGCCATGATCATCTGGGGCCTGTGGTTCGACGGAGCATTTTGGTTCGGCACCGGCAGCAAGACGCAAAAGGCACGCAACTTGTCGAAGAATCCAAACTGCATCGTGGGCACTCAGGACGCTGCCCAGGCAGTCATTCTGGAAGGTGTCGCCGAGCTGGTCGCGGACCCAGCCGTCGCGAAGAAGTTGGGACCGGCTTCCCTTCGTAAGTACGGAATGAGCGGGGGGGATGGCTCCGAACCGCTGTACCGCGTGCGGCCAAGACGTGTGTTCGGTCTAATCGAGAAGAGCTTCCCGAAGACTGCCACCCGCTGGATATTCGATTGAGGTTAATGAGTGTAATGGGGATTTAACATCAACTGAGGCTTCGGAACGTCACCAACCTGTTCCCGTTCATTGACTTGCCCCACCTGTCGACCTAACATTTCAGCCCATGATAGGGCAGACCATCTCGCACTACAGCGTTGTTGAGAAGCTGGGCGGTGGCGGGATGGGTGTGGTGTATAAGGCGGTGGATGTCACACTGGGCCGATTTGTGGCCCTCAAATTCCTGCCCGACGAGGTAGTAAAAGACTCTCAAGCGTTGGCACGGTTTCGGCGAGAGGCGCAAGCAGCTTCCGCACTGAACCATCCAAATATCTGCACCATCCATGAAATCGGGCAGCACGAAGGCCAGCCATTCATTGTCATGGAGTGTCTGGACGGGCTGACGTTGAAACATAAGATTGCCGGGCGTCCATTGGGGACCGATTTAATTCTTTCTCTGGCCATCGAAATTGCCGATGCTCTCGATGCCGCGCACACAGAAGGCATCATTCATCGTGACATCAAACCCGCCAACATTTTTGTGACTAAGCGTGGACACGCCAAGATTCTGGACTTCGGGTTAGCCAAAGTCGCGCTCCCGCCGAATAAAATTGCAGCCCTCAGCACGCAAATGGGTTCGGAAGACGAGCAACACCTAACGAGTCCAGCCTCGGTGCCTGGCACTGTGGCCTACATGTCACCGGAACAAGCGCGTGGCAAGGAACTAGATACTCGTACCGATTTGTTCTCATTCGGCGTGGTGCTGTACGAAATGGCAACCGGGCAGTTGCCCTTCCGGGGTGAAACCTGGGCTGTCGTTGTTGAGGGGATCATGAATTATGCTCCTCTGCCCCCGTTGCGGCTGAATCCCGGCCTGCCTCCGAAGTTGGAAGACATCATTCACAAGGCGCTGGAGAAAGAGCGGGACCTGCGTTATCAGCATGCCTCCGAAATACGTACCGATCTCCAAAGGTTGAAGCGCGACACCGACTCGGGACTCGCACAGCCACATCCCTCTACCCGAGAACAGGACCCACGCCCAGGCATCCCAGGCACGGCCGTGCCTGC
>JASIEN010000646.1 GCA_030045935.1 Candidatus Sulfotelmatobacter sp. | reverse complement strand
ACGGCGGAACGCTTTGTCGAAAGTCCGTTCCCAGTGAACGCGCGGCTCTATCGCACCGGCGATCGGGCACGCTGGCTCCCTGACGGCACGGTGGAATGTCTGGGCCGGGTCGATCACCAAGTCAAGATTCGCGGTTTCCGCATCGAACCGGGAGAAGTGGAGGCGGCTCTGGCCCGCCACCCTGCGGTCGGCCAGTGCGTAGTGGTGGCCCGCGACGATGCCCGGGGCGAAAAGATCCTGGCCGCTTATCTGGAACCGCAACCCAACACCGCGCTCCCTACGGTCAGCGAACTGCGCGCTCACCTGGCCAGCGATCTGCCTGCCTACATGGTGCCCTCGGCCTTCGTGTTCTTGGACAAACTGCCGCTCACTCCCAACGGCAAGATCGACCGCGAGGCCCTGCCCGCTCCCACTTACGACGATGTTCAGTTAGCGCAGCCATCCATCGCTCCTCGCACCGAGACGGAGAAGGCAGTAGCAGCCATCTGGAGCGAAGTGTTGAAAGTGGGGAGCGTTGGTCTGGACGACAACTTCTTCGATCTGGGGGGACACTCGCTGTTAGCCACACAACTGATCTCTAGGCTTCGCGTACAGCTCGCTGTCGAGGTTTCTTTACTCCGCCTGTTCGAAGCTCCGACTGTAGCCGGGTTCGCTCAATATGTTGAAGCAGCCAGATGGGCGTCGCTGGAGTCGACCTCCTCGATGACAGCACTCGACGCCGATCGTGCCGTGGTGGAAATATGACCGCGTTGTCGATCGTCGAATTCCTCTTGCACCTGCGTCGCCTGAATGTGGTGCTCTCCGCTGACGGTGATCGGTTGCGTTGCAGCGCGCCTACGGGAGTAATGACTCCTGACCTGCAGAACGAGCTGACTGCACGCAAGGCGGAACTCCTCAGTTTTCTCAATGGCACGGCTCTAGCTACCACTCCGACCGTGAAGCGCGTTCCTCGATATGGAGAATTGTCGCTTTCGTTTGCGCAAATGAGATTGTGGTTGCTCCATGAACTGGAACCAGGTGGCGTCGCGTACAACCTGCCGTCACTGGTTCACTTACGGGGCAATCTCGATTTATCGGCTCTGGAGCGCAGTCTCAGCGAAATCGTCCGACGCCACGAAATCTTGCGCACCTATTATTCGAGTGCAGACGGGCATCCTGTCCAGATCATCGCCGAGCCAGAACCATTCAGAATCTCCGTGACTGATTTGGCGGGGCTTCCCGAATCAGCTCGGCAGGCAGAGGTCAAGCGTCTAGCACTTCTTGATGCGCAACGCCCTTTCGATCTAGGCAGGGCCCCACTGATGCGAGCCACTCTGTTGAAGCTGGCGGCCGATGAACAGGTGCTGTTGCTTAACGTACATCACATCGCCTTCGACGGGTGGTCCTTCGGGATCTTCGAGAGAGAGTTGTCGGTGCTGTATAAGGCCTTTCTCCAGGAGAAGGCGTCGCCACTGTCTGAACTGCCCATTCAATACGCCGACTTCGCCGCATGGCAGCGAGAGTGGCTACAAGGAGACGTGCTCGAGAGACAACAGGACTATTGGAAGAAGAGGTTGAGTGGAAACCTGCCAGTTTTGGAACTGCCAACCGATCATGCACGCCCACCTGTCCAAACCTACAACGGTAAAACCGTTTCTTTTACTTTTTCCAAAATACTGACGGATGCACTCAAGAATCTGAGCCAACGGGAAGGCGTTACCCTCTTCGTAACGTTGCTGGCGGCCTTCCAGGCTCTGCTTCTGCGGTACACGGGGCAAGAGGACATGCTCGTGGGGACGCCCATTGCCAACCGGAATCGAATCGAGATCGAGGGACTGATTGGATTTTTCGTGAATACGCTGGTGATGCGAACCGACTTATCGGGAAACCCGACTTTTCGGGAATTGATGCAACGGGTAAAGGATACGGCCCTGGGTGCACACGCACACCAGGACTTGCCCTTTGAGAAATTGGTGGAAGAGCTGAATCCGAAACGCGACATCAGTCACAGTCCGATTTTCCAGGTGCTGTTTTCATTCCTAAATACGCCGATGCAGCCCTTGGAGTTGCCGGGGCTCCAGGCCAGTCGGGTGAAGGCGGAGACGGGCATATCTAAGTTCGATCTGAGTCTCTACGCCATCGAAACACCCGCAGGACTGTCCTGCACGTTCGAGTACAACACGGACCTGTTCAATGCTGATCGGATCGAGCGAATGGTGGAACATTACCGAACTCTCCTGGAAGGAATCACGGCGCGGCCTGAATCGAGGTTGTCAGAGCTGCCGTTGCTGACGCTGCCGGAGAGGCATCGGATGTTAGTGGAGTGGAATGAGACGGGGCGGGCGGGGGTCGAGCCCGAGCTGTGCATGCCGGAGATGATCTCGTGGCAAGCTCGGCAGAACCCTGAGCAGGTGGCACTGGTCTTTGATGATCAGCAGTACAGCTACGGCGAACTGGAGCGGCGCGCGACGCAGCTGGCGCAGCATCTGCGCACGCTGGGGGTGGGGCCGGACGTTCTAGTGGGGCTGTGCGTGGAGCGCTCGCTGGACATGGTGGTGGGGCTGCTGGGCATCGTGAAGGCAGGTGGCGCATACGTGCCGCTGGATCCTGCATTCCCTGAGGCGCGCTTGGCTTACATGATCGCCGACAGCGGCATGGGGGTGCTGGTCACGCAGCAGCAACTGGAAGAGAAGCTGCCCACGCGGCCCGAAGTGGTGGTCCGTCTGGATGCGGACTGGGACGAGATCGCGCGCCAGGACACGAACAACGCGAGCCTGCCGGCAGTGCGGCCGGAAAATCTGGCCTACGTGCTGTACACGTCCGGATCCACGGGCCAGCCCAAGGGGGTGGAGATTCCGCACTCGGCGCTGGGAAACTTTCTGCGCTCCATGCAGCACGAGCCCGGTTTCACGGCGCAGGATCGATTGCTGGCGGTGACCACGTTGTCGTTCGACATTGCCGGGTTGGAACTCTATCTGCCGTTGGTCAGTGGCGGCACTACCATCATCGCCAGCCGAGAAGAGCAGTACGATCCGGCGCGGCTGA
>JASIEN010000645.1 GCA_030045935.1 Candidatus Sulfotelmatobacter sp. | reverse complement strand
CAGCACTGACAGCACAAAGCCATCATCCAGCAACAACACGCCCAGAGACAGCACAAGATAATTCAGGAACGTGTAATTGGCCGTGAGGATCACTCCAATCTCCCACGGAGTCACAATGCAGAAGCACACAATCCGCCAGCGCCGCGGCAGAAACAGCATCCAGACGATGCCCAGCTCCATCACCAATGTGGCAGCGGCAGTTGCAACATGAAAGCCGTGCGGCAAGTGCTGCAGGTACCACCCAATCCACGTAGGCAGTGGGCCGTTCTGATAGTACTCGTCCATCGCCGTGAGATGCCGCCACTCCTGATCGCCACTGAGCAGCTTCACTGCGCCTGACTCAAAATAGATGCGGAACCACTCCCACTGCAGAAGAAAAAGACTCGCACGCGAAGCAGAATGAGATCTTCCTTGCCCGGGTCGCAACCCTGGTGGCACAAAAAATAGCGAAATAAATCCCGCTTCCAGCAGCATGCCATCCGACTGGTAGCCGGAAAAGTCCTGCGCTGCGCTGACGAAGGAGAGAAAACACACCAAGCAGATGAGCAACATCATGCGCGGCCAAAGATTGAGCAACACCAACAAAGACGCGGTAATCCCCACCCAGCACATTCCCATCAACATCGCGTTGCTGCTCGACCACCAGAGCAGCGTTGGCGCATACCAAAGCCGCTGCCAGTGACCAAATGCTTGCGCCACATTCTGAAGGTAGTTGACTGCGGGTAGAACGCCCTCCGGGCCGATAAGGCCGCGAATCTGAAATAGCAGCGAGAAAAATGCCGAGAAATAGATTAGGCCCAGCGCGCGCAGAAATATCCAGCGCGGAAGCAGCCGGCTTGAACCAGTGACTGGCGAATCGAACAGCCAGTGGACTAAGGGCGTTCGCATCAGCCGATTATAAGAGTGTGGTTGTGGGTAGCGGGCACTCTCGCCCGCTACCCTCGGTGTAAAATAAGTGTCACTCACGCCGCTTTCGGCCGAACATCCCCCTGTCGTCACCGAACTGTCACTTTGTGTTGTTTCGCTTCTATTCAGCGGTAGAATTGCCGGAGCACACGGGGGAGGGCCGATGTACTTCGAGCAGTTCTATCTCGGTTGTCTGGCGCATGCATCCTACATGCTGGCCTCGGAAGGTGAGGCTGTGGTGGTTGATCCTCAGCGCGACGTCGATATTTATTTGCAGACAGCCGTGGCCAATCACCTCGCCATCCGCCACATTTTCGAGACTCATCTGCACGCCGATTTTGTTTCCGGTCATAAAGAACTCGCGGCCCGAACCGGGGCGCGGATTTACATCGGTGCCGAGGCGGAAGCTGCGTTCCCTCACGTCTCGGTGCGCGATGGTTTCCTGTTGCAGGTTGGACGCATGAGCATTACTGCCCTTGAAACTCCCGGCCACACACCCGAAAGCATTTGCCTCGTAATCACTGATGAAGGAAAATCTCCTGCGCCCTGGGCTATACTCACCGGCGATACCTTGTTCTTAGGCGATGTTGGCCGCCCCGATCTGTCGAAACGCTATACGCCCGTACAACTGGCAGGAATGCTCTACGACAGTCTGCACAATAAGATTTTGAAACTGTCGGATGAAGTGCTGGTCTACCCCGCACATGGGGCCGGCTCGCTCTGCGGGCGCAATATGCGGGCCGAGCGCGTTTCTACTATCGGCACTGAACGGCTGACCAACTACGCCCTTCACATCAAGACGCAGGAAGAGTTCATCCGTCAGTTGACCAGCAACCTCCCCGCGCGTCCCGACTATTTCTCGCAAGATGCGGAAATCAACCGCGCCGGGGCCCCCGCGCTGTCGGATCTTCCAGCTCTGCCTGCGATTGAACCGCGCACTCTACACAAGATGCTTGCCGAGGGTGGTCTGGCACTCGATGTTCGTCTGGGAGATCAGTTCGCCGCTGCGCACGTGCCCGGCTCGGTGAACATTGCTTTATCAGGACAGTTCGCCTCCTGGGCAGGAACGCTCCTGGGATTGTCCGCGCGTCCAGTGTTAATTGCCGAATCGGATGAAAAAATCGCCGAGGCGCGCATGCGTCTGGCCCGCGTCGGACTGGAAGGAGTATGCGGATATCTCAAAGGAGGAATCGATGCCTGGCGCGACGCCGGACTTCCGGTTGCAACGCTGGCGCAAATCAGTGTTCAAGAGCTCAATGCCAAGTTGTCAAACTCGAATCTGCAGGTGCTGGATGTGCGCCGCGAGCCTGAATGGGAATGCGGCCACATCGACGGTGCAATCTGGTGGCCTCTGGATCATTTCAAAGTTTCGGCACCCGAAATCGACCACTCGGCTCCAATCGCCGTGCACTGCAAAAGCGGATACCGCAGTATCATCGCCTGTAGCCTGCTGCAACGCGCGGGTTTCAGGAACGTCATCGATGTTGCCGGAGGGTTCGACGCGTGGCAACAAGCGAACCTGCCCGTGGTCACCGAGAAACCTGTCGGGGTCTGATCGGGGAGACGCGTTCGCTACCAAGGATAGCGTCGGTGCAAAAATGCCGCCTCGTTCTCTTTTTCTGCGGTCAATCTCTGCGGGCCAATGGGTGAAAAATCCTGTTCGCAACAATTGACTCTTTAGTTGAATGACAGATAGCGAGAACCTTGCGGCCACACCATTCAGCTCGAAGCTCAGGCATGCGCCGCGACCGCGACCAGCGCCTGCGTCAGTGCGTCAGCGATCGGCAACTCGATCGTGACCCGCGCGCCATGCGGGTCCACGTTCTCGATTCTGAGATCTCCGCCGCGTTCGCGGGCGATGCCATAACATACGCTCAAGCCTAGTCCCGTTCCTTTGCCGGCGGGCTTGGTGGTGTAAAACGGATCGAGAGCGCGGTTGAGGTTGCTGAATCCGGGACCGCTGTCTTCCACTTCGATCACCACCCGTTCACCGTTCGTCTGGGCACGAACGACGATCCGCTTGCTGCCCGCCGTTTCCTCCAGCGCATCGCTTGCGTTGTTGAGCAGGTTGAGCAGGATTTGCCTGATTTCATCCTCGTTGACCGCGAGGTGCGGAAGATCCGCGGCGATATTGAGTTCAACACTAATATTGCGCGTGCGCGTGTAATACTCGCTAAGCGCCAATACCTCTTGCAGCACCGGCAAAAGCCGCACCGCCCGCGCGTCGCGCCGGCCCTGGCGCGAAAACCGCAGTAGGTTATCGATGATCCGCTTCATGCGCCGGGCCTCGCTCACCAACTTGGTGAGGTAATCGTG
>JASIEN010000058.1 GCA_030045935.1 Candidatus Sulfotelmatobacter sp. | reverse complement strand
CTGATAATGATAGCGCTGGTGACGTTCGGCGACAGGATTGGCTTTGACCGGGGCGCGGTCATCGGCAACACCTCCATTGTGCTCTCGTTCCTGATGGTTTTTTTCGGCATCCGAACCTACCGCGACAACATCGGCAACGGCCAGATTACCTTCTTGAAAGCTTTTGCCGTCGGCCTCTCCATTACTCTGGTTTCCTGCATCTTCTATGTCGTGACGTGGGAGGTGATCTACTACAACTTCATCCCTGGTTTCTGGGACGCATACGGCGCTCACTTGGTTAAGAAGCTCACGGCCTCGGGCGCCAGCCCGGCAGCCATCCAGGCAAAACTTGAGCAGGTGAGAAGGTACAAAGAGCTGTACAAAAACCCACTGTTCAACGCAGCGCTGACCTTCATTGATCCCTTTCCGATTGGGCTCGTTATTACGCTGATCTCCGCGTTGGTTCTGAGGCGAAAGCCGCGATCGCTACCGGAACAATCACCTTTGCCGGCATCCTGAAGCCGTTTCGGTCCCTTTACCCTAGGGTCGTCATTGGCACTGGTGAGTAAACCCGGGCAAGGCGATCTCCCCCTTAAGTTCAATGCTGATGGGGTTTTGCGCGCCTTTCGCCAAACTCCAAGAAAACAGCATCGAGATAGTTCTTTTGACTGGCAGACACGGGTTCTTCCGGGACGCGTTATTGCACTCGGCATCGGGAGCATGGTAGCCGTGATTCGGGCCCTGCAGCTGGGCCCGACCGCCACGACGGCAAAAACAGCAGAACAGACGATGGCGATAGCTGAGATGTTCATCGCCGGGGTTGTCGGCGGCTTTATTGTCTTCTTGACTCTTCGATCTGCACGCAGAGTACATGGCTTTGCCGTAGGGCTGGTACTCGGAGTTATTTTGGGCGTTCCAGCAGTGCTCATTACCTTGCATGGGAGTCAGACGACCAACGTCGAGCCCTGGGCGGGCGCCGTCTGGGTGTTGGGGGCGTTTCTCGTTTGGGGCGCAGTTCTTGGCCAGTCACAGGAACGGCTGATCGGTAGGGGATCTGGTGGCTCTATCCACGTTGAATATTTCTAGCTAGAATAGCAGCCTTCCGAGGCTCCTATGGAAACTCCGCTGGGCCCGCTCGAATTTGCTCGCCGTGCGCGACGTCTATATCCGAATCTTGAAGCTGTTGTGGATGGGAAACGGCGGTTTACTTATGCGGCCTTTTTCGATCGCTGCGATCGTTGGTCGTCGGCTCTGCAATCTCTGGGGGTGCAACAGGGTGACCGCGTGGCATATGTTGCCCCAAATACGCATGCTCAGCTGGAGTCGTTCTACGCGGTGCCACAAATCGGGGCCGTGCTGGTTCCCGTCAACTATCGCTTAACGCCTAGCGATTTTTCGTACCTCATTCAGCATAGTGGCTCGCGCGTCGTATGCGTGGATGGTGAGTACCTGGATAGCGTCGATTCCATTCGACCGGCGCTCGCAGGCGTAGCGCATTTTGTTGCCCTGGATGGGTGCCGGAGCGGTTGGCTAGAGTACGAGCAACTCATCGCGGCGGCTACTCCCTATTACGAACACCCCACGATCAACGAGAACGATTTGCTTACGATCAACTACACCAGCGGAACAACATCCCGGCCAAAGGGCGTAATGATAACCCACCGCAACGCATACATGAATGTAGTTGGTACGCTGATACATTTTCATATGACCTCGGCCGACCATTATCTCTGGACGTTGCCCATGTTCCACGCGAATGGGTGGACATTCGTCTGGACAATTACAGCAGTCGGCGGCAGACACGTTTGTTTACGAAGGGTAGACGCTTGTTTGACGTTCCAACTGATCAACCAAGAAGCAATCAGCGTTCTTTGTGCGGCGCCCACTGTGCTGATTTGTCTAGCGAACGTCACTGACGATATTCGGCGCAAGACACGCCCGGGCGTACGTGTCCTGACCGCGGGTGCTCCACCTGCGGCCGCTACCATCGCGCGCATCGAAGGAGAGCTTGGCTGGGACGTCACCCATATTTATGGTATGACCGAGACGTCCCCCTTCATCTCGATTTGCGAGCCTCGCGCGCACCACAAAGACTTAAGTGCTCAAGACCGGGCGGTGATCAAGGCCCGGCAGGGCGTTGAACTGATTACCTCCGGAGAATTACGCGTAATCGATATTGACGGCCACGAGGTGCCGCACGACGGCAAGACAGTAGGTGAGATCGTGGCCCGCGGCAATGTGGTGATGCAGGGCTACTTCCACGACGCGCAGGCTACCGAAGAAGCCCTAGGCGACGGCTGGATGCATACAGGGGACGCAGCCGTGGTTCATCCCGATGGGTATGTCGAGATTCGAGATCGACTGAAGGACGTAATTATCAGCGGCGGTGAAAACATTTCCTCCGTGGAGGTTGAAAGTATCCTGCTTACTCATCCTGCCGTTCAGGAGGTTGCGGTTGTCGGAGTGCCTCACCCGAAATGGGGTGAGGCGCCCTATGCTTTCGTGGTACTTGCGAATGGGATGGATGTAAACGAAGCCGAGCTCGAGGAGTTCGCCAGATCAAACATGGCCCACTTCAAAGTCCCTGCGGGATTCGCGATTGTTCCTGTATTACCGAAAACTGCAACCGGAAAGATTCAGAAATATGTTTTGCGCCAGGGCCGAAAAGCCATTGCCCACCAATAAGGCTTGCTCGCCTCCGGTGTTTCCCTCTGCACAGACCAACTCACAATGTTCGTGGATAGTCGGCAACTCTTACACAACGCCCAAGGGAAGGTTTGCCCGTCATCCACTCAGGGTCGAGGGTCATGGAAGCCGCTCTGCTGATTGGAAACCAGCAGAGCGGCAGTGTCTGCCTCTGTTTTTGGGATGCAGGGCCTAGCGCCCAGAGTTCGCGCCGGCCACAGGGATGGCCAGATACCCGCGATACTGGCCGGTGTTCTTCTCCATGGCCAACCCCGTGATTTCCCCACGTGAATTGATACTGCATACGGCCTGCAGTTGCAGGGGAGAGTCCGTCGGAACCAGGGTATTAAGGTCGGTCGGCACCCCGTCCACAACCACGAGCGCGGTCATAGTTGAAAATGTGGCATCGATTGAAGTGCCACCCACCTCGCCCAGGTCGTTGATGGCGAGGGCGATGCTGTAGGTGTCCCCTTTGAGCGGGCGGATGTCCTGCATTCCGGTGCTTTGGCTCCAGACAAAGCCGTGAAAAACAGCATCGCCGGCCAGGTCTGAGGCACCCACCACCTGGCCCCGGTTATTCATTCCATGGGCCTGGTTTCCAAACACGCCGCCCAGGCTGCCGAGATCGATTACCTTGCCGTGGTCCCAGAGCAGGGCGTGGATCGGTGAAAAATAGAGACCGATGACAGGGTCGTTGGTCGAACAAGTTCCCGACCCGCCGGCCACTTGGCCGTGGTCGTTGATCGCGATGGCGTATCCGTCGGGATCGCCGCCGTAGGTGGGGAGCTCTTTGATGTGGCCCTTTTCCCAAACCACAGGCTTGTCCTGCAACACCTGATATTGGCCCTGGCTGGGATCATAAGGTGGGCAGGTGGAATCCGTTGTCGCTGTCTCCGCGTTGCCCGCCACTACGCCTTGATTGTTGATGGCACTGGCGGCTCCATTGTAACCTCCGAGCGTTGGGAGCGGGATCATCCAACCCTCTTGCCACAAAAATCCCCGACATGTTGTACCCGACCACGGGGCCCCTGATGCATAGAATCCGCAGAAGTCTTCGCCGTTCGGGTCTGACCGAGAGGTTTCGGCCTCACCTACGACCTGGCCGAATGCATTCGGTGAGCCAAAAGCTGAACTGTTCAACCCGCCGAGCGTGCCGAGATCCATCTTGAACCGGCCTTGCCAGAGAATCGCGTGCCAAGTTCCGTCGGCCAGACTCGCCTGGCCGCTGACCAGACCCTGGCTGGTCACATAGAACGATTGGCTGTACGTCCCCCCCAACGTGCCGAGCTTGATGACCCTATAGCGCGGCTGTGGATTCTCCTGAGCAGCCAATCCTGCAGGCAGCACCAGCAAACCGAGCATACCCAGCGCAACAACAATTGATCTAGATTTCATGTGGTGTCCTCCTTCCGATTTCGGAGCGCCTAGACCCTGACGAACCGGGCCTGGGGCCAATTTCCTGGCTCACATAAATAGGCGCAATCGGCTCGGCGGAACTATCACGGCGGAATCGGCTTTCTTGAAGGGGCGCCAATGCAGGGCTATGATTCCGTAAGCGTGGGGCATGGGGAAACTAAGAGCAGAGGACGACGGTGACCTGAAGGCGCCGCTTTGCGGAGACGTGAGCACGCTTCTCCGTGCCTGGACCGACGGGGACCAGCACGCGCTCGAGAAACTGACCCCGATTGTTTACGACGAGCTGCACCGGCTGGCCCGCTATTACATGAGCGGAGAACGCATCGGGCATAGTCTGCAGACAACCGCCCTCGTGAACGAAGCCTACCTTCGACTCACGGACTACAAGCATATGCGCTGGCAGAATCGAGCCCACTTCTTTGCGGTGTCGGCGCAGCTAATGAGGCGGATTC